>JAQUDG010000124.1 GCA_028685815.1 Desulfuromonas sp. | reverse complement strand
CAACCTGTGCATTCAATGCGGTGGTGGCATCACGCCAGCTCAAGCATCCAGTGACAATCATAAACAACGCACCGCAGACCGCGCTGATGGCTATCGGCAGCAGACCCGCAGCGGCAGAAATGATAATTGCTAGCATGATTCCCAACGCTAGCGACGCCTTTTTTGTATAGGGAAGATCCGTGGTGGCATCCAACACCAGAAAGTCTTGCTCTTTTTTAAGCTCAGCTATTTGTACGCGTGACCCTTGTACTAAGAATATATCCCCGGCCTGAAGCCGAAGTTCACTGCTCTGGTTTAATCTTGTCGGCAGTGATTTCCCTGCTGTGTGGATAGCCAGAATGATGATGCCGTAGCGCTCCGCCACACGAAGCCCTTTGAGGGTTCGTCCCTGCAAGCGCGACCCTTGAATGACGGCAATTTGTGCCACCTGCTGATCTTCAGCCATGAGGGGGTGCTCGGTGTCAATGGGCCGCTCCAACGCTTCATCCGCATACAGAACCCCCTCCAACACCTGTTCAAACTCTTTTAGGCGTGTGGTAGTATCCCGAATAAGCAGCTGGTCACCTTCTTTGAGCACCACACTCGGGAGAGGCATCGTGAAATTGTCTGTACCGCGTCTGATGCTGCTAATCCTCATGACACCCTCTGCTTTTTTCTTCACCTCAGCCAACGTTTTCCCGATGCTGGTACTATCTGCTTTAAGTGCAAGGTGGGCGGAAAAGACCCTTGGTGAGGTGTCGGCCAGAGCCAGTTTCCGTTCTGGGATAATCCGTGGGACTACAAGCCACAGGTAAATGATTCCGACCCCAGCGGCAATAGCGGCCGGAAACAGAAAATCAAACATCTCCATGCGCCGCAATCCCATATCAGCAGCAACTGAGACCACCAGCAGGTTTGTCGAAGTTCCTATGGTGGTGCACGTTCCCCCAAGCAGGGTTGCAAAGCCCATCGGCATCAGCACGCCTGAAGACTTGGCCCCGGTGCGGGCAGATACACTTATAAGGATCGGTAGCAGCAACACAACCACCGGCACATTGTTAACAAAGGCGCTGATAAAGGCCCCGATGAGCAAAGTCGCTAGCAGAGAAATACTTGGGCTGCTCTTCCATAACCGTGCCAGTCCTCGGCCAATGGGTTCTAGCCCACCCGTCCGCACGATTCCTTGACTTGCGATCATCAGCGCACAGACCGCAACCAGAGCTTCATGCCCAAAACCCTGAAAAAAATCAACCGCATGTAAAACCTTGCCATTTACCTGAAATGGAAACAATTCAAAACCGACAGAAAGAGCAACTAGGATGAATAAGCTCGACGTTTCCAGCGGAATTTTTTCTCGGGTAAAAAGCAGCAACGCCAGCAGTGCAAGACCAAGAACCGCCAAGGCATGAGGATTATTAGGTAGAGGAAAGTGGGGCATTAATGGCTCCATTGGGATCAGACGGAATATGAGAAGCAACATAAGCGCCCAAGTGTAATTCATAGCTTAACGTTTTGTTTGGGGCGTTTCGATCAATTCTGTCACTAAGATAACGGAACGCAAACATATAAACTTATGCTTTTTATCCCAGCCCTGATGGTTTTTAAGGAAAAGTGAGAAATGGTGCGCACAATTAAGGTTGTTTGATGGCGGCGGGAGCAGATTGGGTACATTGCGAAGAGGGCAGGGGGGACTAACCGCCGCCCCACTTGCTACGAAAAATGAAGAACACCGCACCAAGAATGCACAAGGCAGCCCAAAGATAGTCCAGTTTGAGAGGTTCTTTCATGTAGAAAAAAGCGAAAGGGACAAATACGGACAACGTAATAACCTCTTGCAGAATTTTGAGCTGTCCCAACGACAGTACGCCATAGCCGATGCGATTGGCAGGCACTTGGAGCAAATACTCAAAAAGCGCA
Organism: Desulfuromonas sp.; assembly: GCA_028685815.1. Lineage (GTDB taxonomy): Bacteria > Desulfobacterota > Desulfuromonadia > Desulfuromonadales > Desulfuromonadaceae > JAIVHC01. Next base: position 5,117 of record JAQUDG010000124.1, on the reverse strand, counting down.
ATACCCCAACTGAAAAGCGCGGCAACGATCCAAGGTTTAGAGCTAAGGTCTTTTAAGTGGGCATACCACGCAAACGTCATGAATACGTTGCTTATGGATAGGAGAAGGATTGTTGTCCCGATTTCGCGCATATTTATTTATACCCATAACGGTTCAACATAGGCGGCAGTACAAAGAAATGAACACTCCGGTTTCCCGAGTTAGCACGATGCCACTTGCATGCAGTTTCGTCCGGACTGTTTAGCGCGGTACATCGCCGCATCCGCAGCCCCAATCAAATCTTTGGGGATATGTCGTTCTGAAGGCACCAAGCTGGCTACGCCAAGGCTGACCGTGACGAAGCCAAGGGGTGTTTCTGCGTGCGGCAAAGTCAGTGATCGAACCTCGTGCAGGATATTTTTGCCAGTTTCCATCGCCTCAAGTTCGTTCATCCCCGGCAACAGTATGACAAATTCTTCCCCACCGTAGCGCGCCACCAGATCGCCTGCGCGCCGCACCGTCTGCGTCATTACCTGGGCAAGCATTCGTAGGCAGTCATCACCGGCAAGATGGCCGTAGTGATCATTGTAATGTTTAAAGAGGTCGACATCGACCAAGATCAGAGCCAGAGGTGTCTTTGCGCGTTTTTCTCGGTTCCATTCTTGTGTGAGCATATAGTCAAAGTTACGCCGGTTGGCGATACCAGTCAGTCCGTCCGTATTGCTCAGCGCATTAAGCTTATCATTCAGTTTTTTCAAGGCCTGAGTGCGCCGCTCAACCAACTCTTCAAGCTCAAAATTGCGATTTTGCAAGCGTATCATCGGGTAGACTTCGCCATCTTGTGCCAAGCAGAAGGGGACTGAGATACCGCTATGTACGATCATCCAATCTTCACCTTCGAGGCGGAAAATCAACACCAGCCGTGCCGTTTCCTTAGACAAGATGTGTTCAGGAAACGGCAGCTGAATATGAAAAAATGCGGTGACAGCAACGATGTTGGCGCTGATATCCTGCAGAAAGAGATCCTGCATTTCGATACGGATACGACCAGTCACTTGCGCAAAGTCTAGTCTGGTGACTTTTATCCATTCGTCTTTATCCTTGATGAGCACATCACTACTACCGGCGTATCCACTGAAATTTTCACTAAAACGCGCAGTCAATCGATCATCGCGGGACGCGTACATCTCGATGTACTCATCAAACAGTGAGCGGATTAAGGCATGGCGATCTTTTAGTGGGGGAAGGGATGTCATCAAGAGCCTCGCAGATGTATTACGCTAAAATAAAGAAGGAATGCTGCCTAACGATCTGCGTCAACAGCAGTTTGCTCAACCTAGCGGCGGCAGTGCCGTCGCGCTTCATATCGTCTGCTGGATGCTTGTGTGACCACGCAATATTAGCGTGAACATCTGGGGGTTAAGTCCACTGTCAGGGTTTTTATCTAAAGAACTTTTTATATGAATGACTAGCCAAAAGCAAGGGTGTTGCCGTGTGGCAGGGGCGGAATGGATATTTTGTTGCAAGTGTGCCGGCGAATAGAAAATGTCGCACCAGGCCAAGTTTTCGGTTTGGCCCCTTTTATAAAGGTTTGCCCCTTATCTAGTTGCTCCTATATCTTCCTTTATCTCCCTTTATAATCTTATATGTTGGGCTATTCATTAGGATAGTCCCAAGGCGTTTTCTTCAGGCTGATCGGTGCTAGCGGGTGCCGTCTGGCCTATTGTTTCGCCCAGTGTTCCGTCTTGATTTTGCCGCTGTGCGCGGTTTTGTTGCGGCAGCGCTGCGTTCTCGTCCTGTCCGTTTGTCGCCCTTTGAACTGTTTGTGTCCGGTGATTTGTTGCCTGGGCGGGCTTTCCCCTCAGTATTATTTTGTTTCAGCTTAAGCTTTTTGGGCTTTTTCGCTGGAGACACCGTCTGGAGAGTCAGCGGGACTTTGTGCTGCGAGACAAATCCGGTCTCAACTTCGCGCACTAGGGTCTGTTTGATCAGGGTTTCGATGGCGGCGAGAAGCTTGACCTCGTCGGCGCTGACCAGTGAAATTCCTTCGCCTGGCAAACCGGCGCGACCGGTACGGCCAATACGGTGGATATAGTCTTCGGCAACCTTCGGCAGGTCGAAATTGACCACGTGGGGTAGTTCATTGATATCAAGACCTCGGGCGGCTATGTCAGTGGCGACCAAGATTCTGGTTTTGTTGGTTTTAAAGTTTTCCAACGCTTGGGTGCGGAGTGCCTGACTCTTATCGCCGTGGATTGAATCAACTGAAATATTATCGCTCTTCAGGTAAAGAACCAGTGCATCAGCCGCTTTTTTAGTCTTGGTGAAAACCAGCACCTGCGCCCAGTTTTTGTTGCGGATAAGACGGCTGAGCAGCGCTGGTTTTTTGCCCTTATCGACCTCGATTACCCATTGCTTAACTGTTCTAGCCGTTGAATTTCTCGGGCTGATATCGATCTGCAGCGGATTATTTAACAGGGTTTTGCCCAGCTTCCGAATTTCATCCGAAATGGTTGCCGAAAAAAGCAAAGTCTGGCGCAGTTTCGGTAACAAAGCCATAATCTTACCGACCTCAGCGCTGAAACCCATGTCGAGCATGCGGTCCGCTTCATCTAAGACCAGGGTTTCAAGTTGGGAGAACTTGATGGCATTCTGGCTGGCTAGGTCAAGTAACCGACCTGGTGTTGCCACCAACAGGTCGGCCCCACCACGTAACTTCATCATTTGCGGATTGATTTTGACTCCGCCATAGACCACGCACGTTTTAAGCGGAAGATGTTTGCTGTAGCTATCAACGTTCTGGGCGACTTGGACTGCCAGTTCCCGGGTTGGCGTTAGTACTAGAATGCGGACTTGGTTCGCCTTTACTTTGGGGCCGTTATTTAAGCGTTGCAGCAATGGCAGAACAAAGCTAGCCGTTTTGCCGGTGCCGGTCTGCGCTGCGGCCATCAGATCTTTGCCGGCAAGGATTATGGGGATCGCCTTAAGCTGGATCGGGGTCGGTTTGCTGTAGCCACTTTCTTTGATGGCGAGGCGTAGCGGTTCGGAAAGTCCGAAGGAAGCGAAAGACATGGGTGGTTTCTCTCTTCTGCTGTTAAGACAGCGAGGTTAAGTGGAGAGCTCTTCGGGGAAAGGTAGCAGTACTGTACTGTGCCAGCTTTTGCATTTTTTTGCTTAAAAAATATTGGTGCTCGAGGGGTGAAAGCGCAAAATTTCTTTGAAGTAATTAATGGTTTAACCCTATATTAGCTACTTTAGCTTGCCTAAACATTTTTCAAGTGATACTGTCCACGGTTTGTTGTTATGTGATTGGCATTTATGCCTAAGTTGTTGATTTTGCAATGTTTTGTGATGTGTATATGAAGAGTAATGACTGTAAGATTGTAGTTTGGTTTTTTGTGCTCGGATGTTGTTTTGGGGTGTTACCCCTAGCGCAAGCTGAGCCGAGCCTAAGGCAGACGAGCGCGCAGGTCGCGATTGTAGACAACGAAGAAGCAGCGCGTCAAGAATCCTTGCGCCGGAACGTTGAAGATATCCTGCCCGCCCAAGAACACCGCCACGCCATCGAACTCGCTCGGCAAGGAGAGTTGGATGGAGCCCTAGAGCGCCTCGCAGTTTTGTATGCTGCATATCCCGAGGACCGGAATCTTTTCTATGATTATCTGGCGGTGCTCGGTTGGGCAGAGCGGGATACCGAGGCGGCGGTCCTGACACGACAGCTCCCGTTGACCGAAGCTCCGGCCTATGTGCTGGAGGCAGCCGGAAAATCCCTGCGTAACACCCAGCATTTCGATGAGGCGCTCACCTTGTATAGCGAGGCCCGCGTCCGCTTTCCGGAATGGCCCTCGTTTGGCGTAGGGCAGGCCTATTCTTTGGCCGATGTCGGCTGTCCCGAGCAAGCCTTGGAATTGATCGAGGCGTTGCGCCATGACTTCCCCACCGACAAAACGATTCCCGAGGCGGGTATTTATGCTGCTCAGCGGCAAAACGATCCGGTGGCGCTACTCACTTGGAGCCAGCGGCTCCTCGATCTCGCTCCCGAACACGACGATGCTAAAAACGCTTGTATCCACGCTCTAGATAGCCTCGGTGCTAGCCATTTGGCTGAGGACATGGCCAAAGCCTGGATCGAACGAGAGATACCGACCGTGTTCGCCAACAGGGCGGCCCATCAAGTGCGCTGGGGTGCGCTGGAACCCCCCAGCAAGTCTGAACGCTTCGCCGCTACCGATCGGGCACTGACATTCATTGATGAAAATATAGCCATACTGAATCCAGAGAACCCGGCTGACGCCGAACTGATCAAACAGGCACGTTTTGATCGACTGGTCGCTCTGCGTGATCGGGTGCGCATGCAAGAGGCTATGGAGGAATATCAAGAGCTGGTTGCCGATAGGGTAGCGATGCCGCCCTATGCCCTACAAGCTGCTGCCGACGCCTTCCTTTATCTGCGCCAGCCGGAAAATGCGCGGGATCTTTACCTGCGTGTCATCGATGCACAACACGGTAATTTTTTCGCGCAGATCGGTCTATTTTACGCCTATATCGAGCTGGAAGATTTTGATCAAGCAGTGCCCCTGATAGATCGTCTGGAGAGCCAAGAACCCATCTGGGAGTACAAAGATGGGAGTCGTCTTCCCAGCCCTAATCGGCGGCGTCTTGACGCTGAAGTGACTGCGGCCCTGGCCCGATTTTTTGGCGACGATCTGAAGGAGGCCCAAAAACGCTTTGAATCTATGCGGAACCTTGCACCGCGCAACCCCGACCTGGTTCGCCAGGCCGGAGATGTACAATCCGCTCGGGGGTGGCCGCGCCGCGCTCGGGAAAGTTACTTGCAGGTGCAACGCATCGAACCACAACATCTCGGCGCTCAAATGAGTCTGGCAGACAACCATTTTCAGCTCAACGAATTCGACCAGGCTGAGCCGCTCATCGCCGATCTGTACGACCGCTTTCCGGAAAACCGCCAAATTCAGCGTATTCTGCGCGGTTGGGAAACCCATAACATGCGTGAGCTGCGTGTCGGTACTGCCTACGCCGACAACACCGGTTCCGAACCTGCCAGTAAGGAACTGAAGCTGGAAAGCACGCTCTTTTCAGCCCCCTTTCTTACCCATTATCGGGCCTTTCTCGGATGG
>JAQUDG010000123.1 GCA_028685815.1 Desulfuromonas sp. | reverse complement strand
ATCAGTTGAAATGGAGATCTCTGGCGATCCCATGGGTTTGCATTTTGCGATACACGGTGTTGCGCGAAACCGCCATTTCCCGGGCAATACGGCTAACATTGCCGTCGTAACGTTGCAGCAACTCGAGCATGAGTTGACGTTCTTGCTCGCCGAGTGCCTGCTTGAAGGTTCTGCTGTGCTGTGCTTGCTCGCCTCCCTGTGGCTGCGGCTTTGACTCAGGCGTGGCGATAATTTCGGCAGGCAGGTGGTCTATGCTCAAGGTGGTACCATCGGCAGCATGGATCATTTTTTCCACCACATTTTCCAGTTCCCGCACATTACCCGGCCAGTGGTAGCGCCGCAGCGTATCAAGAACCTCTGGATCGGCCTGCGGTTGGGCGACCAGCAACCTGCGGCTGATCTTTTGCAGCAGGTGGTTGAATAGAACAATGACATCGTCGCCGCGCTTACGCAGCGGTGGTACCACAATTTGAGCGACATTGATGCGATAAAAAAGATCCTGGCGGAAATGCCCTCTATGCACCGCATCGAGAAGATCTCTGTGGGTGGCGCAGATCACGCGCACATCAACGGAGATCACCCGTTCGCTCCCCAGGCGATTGACCTGCTTATCTTGTAAAACGCGCAACAGTGTCGCCTGCTGATCTAACGGCATATCACCTATTTCATCCAGGAGCAGGGTGCCCCCTGATGCCATCTCAAACTTACCGGGTCTCCCCTTGGGGCTGGCACCGGTAAAGGCGCCTGAGATGTAGCCAAACAGTTCACTGGCGATCAGGTCGCGCGGTAAAGCGGCACAGTTCAGGGCTAGAAATGGGCCATTGCGGCGTGAACTGGCATTATGAATCGCTTGCGCCAACAGATCTTTCCCGGTTCCACTTTCACCTTGAATGAGAACATGGCTGAGGTTTTTTGCGGCTTTGTGGCCGACACGAATGGCCTCTTGTAAGCTGGCGTGCTCTCCCAGGATATCGCTGAAGTGGAGCGTAGCCTGCGCGCCGCCGAAACGGTTGGCTATTTTTTTCATCTTATGGATCGGGTTGAAAAAAACCACCACTTCTGATTCTCCGCTGGATTCATTGCGGATAGATTTTGCGGTCAACATAGCCTCCACTGCACCAGTCATGGTGAGGAGGACAACATCGATATCTTTGCAGCTGTGCGGTTTGTGGAGGAGGTCGAGTTCGTCAAAATGGGCGATGATGGTGTTGATAGGGACCCCGACCAGGTCTTTACCGAACACCTCCTTGGCGCTAGGGTTCGTTTGCCGCACGATACCGTCAGCGTCAACAATTAACGCCCCATCCGACATGGTTTGAAACAGAAGATTAAGCTGAACGTTTGCCACCGTTAGTTCTTGGTTGCTATGCCACAGGCTGAGGTGTTTGTTGATCGCCTCTGCAGCCGCAACCACCATCCCCAGGGTGTGTGGATGTGACTCATAGCTGGGGCCAGACATCTGTAATACACCGGAAATTTCCCCCGCTTCGGTGAACAGGGGCGCTGCCGAACAGGTCCACTGATGAAGTTTCTGGCAGTAGTGTTCATAACCTGAAACCTGGATGGGGCGCCCCAGCGCGAGAGCGGTGCCGATGCCGTTTGTGCCCCCCGCTTCTTCACACCAACTGGCGCCCTGAATCATGTTGAACTGCGCTGCGCTCTTTAAGGTTTCTGGATCACCCATCACTTCCAGAATGCAGCCATCCTGGTTGGCTAAAAAAACGATAAACCCTGAGCCCTGCACAAATTCGTAAAGCTGTTTCATAAAATGGCGTACCAGGGTGACATAGGTTCTTTTTGCCTCCAGCAGGGTGCTGATTTCATCCGCGTTCAGCAGTTGATGGCTGACGCCGTCATAGGGGTCAACGTCCATCTCACGGCAGCGCAGCCAAGAGTCTATGATCTCCGGTCTGTGCAAATCACGCTGCAATTCTCCTGTACTAATGAATTGTTGCCATGCCGTAGCGAGACTGATTTTCTGCTGTTCTGGTTGCGCGCTCATATCAAATAGTGGCCTCTGGAGGTGTTTGTCCTGTTTTTGCTCCCAGCTAACAATATACATTAATCAGTTTTCGTGCAAATAACTCCCTGCGGTTTGTGCCGATGAAAGAGGTTGTTTCTGAAAACCTTGGTTGACATGGTGCTGGAGATGATCTCTAAAGATGATCCCACCCCAAAACCAGAAGATTCTTGGATGGGTGGTGAGGTCGGCGGATCTGACCAAGATAACTGATTGATATTAAAGCAATTAAGTCGTTAAACGTCGCTTTTTTTAGTCTTAAACGCACATTTTGATGCCTAAAAAACAAACTTTAAGGAATCTGATGCGGCTATAGCTAATCGACATCATATAACCGGTCAGATCTAACACATTACGCACCGATGCCATAAAAGAGAGTTTCTTCTTAAATTCTCAAGGGATAGAAGGCGTTGGCAGCAATGATTGTTTGATTCCTAAAAAACGCTACAAACTTCGAGTTCTTGATTTTGCAGTGACCTTCAGCCGACTCCCTTCATGCTCTGCCCATGCAGAAGCACATGGCGGAAGATAATCTCGCAAATTTATTCGAAATCGGTATCACAGAAAGAAATTTTGTACCTGTTCCAGATATCAAGTGCAATACCCATAGGTTGCATCATTGGGACGGTATAGGTATGGAACTTTTTGCTGTACAAGTATTGGCGGCATTTGGAGATGTATTCAGAAAATCCTCGTGGTGAAACAATCAGGGGTTTTTTCAGTTCTACGCGTAGATCGGCAAGTTTTTCGGGCAGGTATTCCGACAGGGTAGGTACCTGAAAGTAAATCGCACTGAGGATGATGTCGGTGTTAGGATCTTCATCGACAATGCGTAACGTATCTATTAAGCGTTCATCACTGCAGTTCCCGAACAAGTCGATGGGGTTTCCCCCGATTCCCTGTAAGATATGCTCTTTGTTGATGAGGTCGGCACTCCCCATATTGTCACTGATAAGGGTGCGCAATTTTTCTTGGGTGTGCGGGGCATAGGTTGCCAGCGGCAACCCTACGGCAGTGACTTGATCGGCTAATAAAATCCCCGCTCCGCCCCCAACACTGACGATTCCCACGCGGTTGCCATGCGCTTGGGGCTGAGTGGTGAGAATAGATAAAATGTTAACCAGTATTTTGGTATCTTCGGTTAACTCTTCGATAAGGTAGAGACCTGCCTGACGGCACGCGGCGCGAAACGCTTCATGACTTCCGGCCAAGGTCGCGGTATGTGAGAGCGTTGCGGCCGCCCCTCCACCAGCACCACCTTTAACGACAATAATTGGCTTCTTTTCGGCGACCCTACGGCTGACTTCCATGAATTCGTAGCCGTTTTCAACCCCTTCAAGATAGATGGCAATGACTTTTATGCGCGGGTCTTCACCCATATGCGCAAGAATGTTGGTCACGCTGACACTGCTGGCGTTACCGCATGAGACACACTGGCCCAGGTTTACTTCATCCGCCTTGAGCATCTCCTTTAATTCCAGGCTGACCCCACCACTTTGGGAGATGATGCCAATACCGTTGGCTTGCTCAATGAGGCTGGTTCGCTGTGCGGGGATATAGAAGGTATTAAGTCCGGTGAAATTATCGATCACCCCCATGCAGTTGGGGCCGATATACGCCACATTGTACTCTTTGCTCAGTTCGATCAAGCGCTCCTCCAGGTCAGATCTACCTGATTCGGCAAACCCGTCACTGAAAATAATCGCCCCTTTGCCCCCCATTTTGCAAAACTCTTCGAAGCAGCGCACCGTCTCTTCCGCATTGATGGCAAAAACCCCAACGTCGGGGACTTCAGGCAGGCTGCTCAAGGATGGATAGCAGGGTAGTCCTTGAATGGTTTTCAAGCGCGGATGAACCGGAAAAATCTTGTCGATCCGCATGGAGTTTTTCAGGATAATTCCACCCATGGTGCCGGGGCGTGATGCTCCGACGATGGCAACTGATTTGGGGGCAAAAATGGCCTGAAGGCTCTTTAGCTTTTCAGCTAAATGCTCACTTGTAAGAGGGCGGGGGACCGCTTCGCCCTGAATGACCCGGGTATCGACGATGTTGATAGCATCCTCATACACGATCACCGGATTGAGGTCGAGCTCATGGACATCGAGGTTATCTGCCATAAGGCGAGAAACTTTCATTGCCAATTCGATGATCGATTCTTTGGCATAAACATCGCCGCGGTATCCGTCTAAGATCTGTCCTGCCTTGGTTTCGCCCAGCATCTCCAGGACATCTTCACGGGTTAAAACTCCAACGCCGATGGCAACATCAGCAAGCAGTTCAACATTTTTACCCCCTAGACCAACCATCACTACCGGCCCGAATGCTGGGTCCTGTTTGGCTCCCACGAGTATTTCCAGCCCACTTTTGGCCATCGGTTGCACTAAGATCCCGTCGAGGTCGGTGACTCCCACCTTTTTGACATTAGCCAAGAGCTGGGTATAGGCTCTTTTAACTGCGTCTTGGTCGTGGAGGTTTAGAAAAACGCACCCAACATCGCTCTTGTGGATGATTTGCTCAGAGATCCCTTTCATCACCAGCGGGAACCCTATTTTATTTGCTATTTCCAGAACCTCGTCAATGTTGTGCGCCATTTCGCCCGGCACAGAGATTTGATAGCGCTCTAGAAGTTGTTTTGTTTGGGTAAACCCAATTTGATTTTTAGTCATGTTTTCCCCTGTAGCCATTGATTTTAAAAAAGTACATTTCTGGTATTTATAGATGAATATATCAATAAGTTCAATAAGGTAATGGTTTTAATCTTGCCGAATAAATGATGGTCTAGCAGTTTAATGGGCAGATCTGCAGCTGATCTCCCTGTAGGGCAAGGTCGTTTTTATTATATCAAGACCAAGAGTATCCGTGAAGCTGGCGCGCAAGCGGTGTATGTGTTTGCTGGCAGCCTAAGGTAGGTCAAGCGCCTTTGTCCGGTCAGGATAATGAATTGTTTCAAAAGCACGAACGTTCGGGGAGACCTCGGAAATGCTTCATTTGTGGAACATTTGGAGCAAGCTACGGGACGGATACTTCGCCCGCAAAAGCCTAGCCCGAAAAAGGAAGAAATCGAGTGTTGAATATACTGTCCCCGGAACTCCCATTCTCCTTTCAGGTCTTGCGGAGAGAGTAAAAAAGGGATAATTTATACTCATGGTTAAGTTTGGCTTCGATGAAGCCAAAAGCCAAGCCAATCTGGATAAGCACGGTATTGATTTCGTGGCAGCACAAGGGCTATGGAAAGATCCATATCTGCTGGAAATCCACGCTAAATCTGAGGAAGATTATAGGTAGGATTGTTGAAAAGCACTGGTCGGCTGTCGTCACATACTGACAAGATCATATTCGTCTGATTTCAGTCAGGCGCTCCCGCAAAAAGGAGATTGAGCTTTATGAAAGCTAAAGAATTCGATAGAAAATTTGAGGACGATGAAGAAGATATTATTGCCGACCTTGATTTATCCAAGACCCGCCGCGTGAACCTGGAACAAAAACGAATCAACGTTGATTTTCCGGCCTGGGTTGTTGAATCGCTGGATCGTGAGGCGGCACGGGTAGGTGTTACCCGTCAATCGATTATCAAGGTGTGGTTGGTTGAACGACTTCGCGCAGAAGCTGCCAACAAGTCGCTCAATGGTGACACCGCAGGCGGCGCACATTAACGATAAAATGCTTTTCGTAAGTTTTCCGTTCTGATGTTTTTCTCAAAAACAACTTCGCAGCGACTAAATCAAAAACCACACAACCCCACGAGATAACATGAAGCAATTAAACAAACTTGCAACAGCGATTATTCCCAACAACGGCGGCGAGTTGGCGTTGTACCGGCGTGAAGATGAGTTTTCTATACGGCTTTCCGGTGCGCGCGGGGAATTGATGAATAGCCGGGTTTATAACTCCGAGCAGGAATTGGCCAAGCTCGGATGTGCGCATATAAAGCACAAAGAGAATGCAGAAGTTTTAGTTGGTGGTTTGGGAATGGGCTATACCTTGGGGTCGGCATTGGAGTGTGTGACTGCTAGCTCACGGGTCACTGTGGCAGAGCTTATTCCAGAAGTGGTGGAGTGGAATCAGGGCCCGCTAGGTGAATGTGCGGGCAGGCCGTTGGCAGATGTCCGCAGCCACGTACGGCTGGGCGATATCGTCGAATTAATAAAAAAACAGCTGCCAGATTTTGACGCTATTTTACTCGATGTCGATAATGGTCCGAAAGGAATTACCCATAGCGATAATAATTGGTTGTATTCCACCAAAGGCTTAAATGCCTTATATAATAGTCTACGCCCTGAAGGGGTGTTGGCCGTGTGGTCTGCTGCCCAAGATGCAACATTTGTTACCCAACTAAAAAAAGCTGGGTTCACAGTTACTGTACATACCGTGAGAGCAAGACCTGGTAAAGGCAGCCGGCATACTATTTTTCTTGCGAAGAAGCCTCGGCGCTAGTCCGAGATGCAGCCAGTGTGCGAGGCATGGTGCGCCGGTGGAAACCGGGCGATTCGTGAATCGGCCATTGTATGTTGTCCTCAAGTCTAATCCGTCATTCCCGCGTAGGCGGGAATGATGCGAGACAACGTTGCATTGACCCCCCTCAATCCCCCCTATTTTATAGGGGGGAAGGCGAACGAAGTGAGCAGGGGGGTGTTTGTGTCACACCACCGTTCACTATGGGGGGTGGATGCGCGAACGTGGGCGATTCGTGAATCGCCCCTTGTATGTTATGCGTCTGGGGGAGGGTGTCGCACCACCCGATATTCTGGAAGCCTGTGGCCATATAAAGTTGGATGTTATCCCTCTGAAAGACTTACGCGTCCAAGCCATAAAAGTGGGGCATTAATATGATGAAGAGCTGTGGCTTTAAATTCGATAATAGCTATACCAAATTGCCTGAAACGTTCTATACGCGCATTGCTCCGGTACGAGTTCAAGCGCCCGAGATGGTTATTTTTAACCACGATCTGGCTAATGCTATGGGGCTGGATTGTTCTGGCCTTGCTTCAGAAGATATGGCTG
>JAQUDG010000122.1 GCA_028685815.1 Desulfuromonas sp. | reverse complement strand
GTCGCTCCACCCATGCCGGGTAAAACACCTGGTTCGTGGGTGCAATTAGCGATTGTTGCGTGGGGCATCGCGAGGCGGGTGACGGCGACCACCTGTGCTTGGCGTATCTCTGGGATGGTTCCTAGCTCACCCATACGGGTACCTGGTATGGGAATACGACGTGCCGCGCCGCTAAAGACAGGATTGAGCCTCGCGGTGTAATAGATCATCTCGGCAATCTCCTTATCGCTGTGTTCAGGCCCTAAGGGTTCAACGCAAACGCCGAGCTGTAATCCTGCCTTTTGAAATTTTTCAATACTGTCACGGCGCTGTTGTGGTGGAATATTGGTATCGATACCTTCACGTAAACGTAGGGCATGGTAGACGCCATTGACACCAAGTTGAACCAACTCCTCGGCATGATCAGCGCATTGGTCACCGATATTAACGATCAGAGGCGTCTCTTTTTTAACTACTTGGCGAATTGCTGTCAGGTAAGGAGCGATCTTCTTGAACGGGAAGTTGGCTGTGGTCATCAAGCCGATGGCTTGACAGCCCGCATCTTCAAACTGCTTAGCCATTGCTACGGCCTCATCGATGGGTACTTCGGTTGCTTTAGTAAAAATTTTATTACTCTTAGCAAAGGAACAAAATTGACATTCTTCAGGGCAGGGGGCGAGGTTAAGTGCGAGCTGTCCGTGAACTTCAGCCTCGTTGTTTTGGAGTTGACGCGCAAGATCACTGGCCGCAGACATCATCTGAAAACTTTGTGCGCTGTGAGGTGGAAAGCTGAGCAAGTATTCGATCTCTTGAGGTGTCAGCGTTTGGCCATTGATCCCTTTGTTAATTAGATCTGTTACGGTCATTTCAATAAAACCCTTCAAAATAAAATGCCAGAATGGACGACAGAGCATCGGCAGTGGCTTGCTCGTTGACCGCCTGACAGCGGAGAAGACGTGCTCGTGTATAAAGGGAATAGTGTAATGATTTTTGCCCCCCATCTCCAATAGAAAAAACCTGTCGGCGGCATGGAACTGATTGGATTTTCTGATGATACATGCGCAAGCTAGGTTCATTGGGGTTTTTTTGATCTGTTGGGCGAGCATAACCGGGTGGGGCACCGAGGGGGTCAGGTCTTGAAATGCAACATTTCTATAATACATCTAATCATGTCAAGACCATTACGCATTGAATTTGAAGGAGCTTTACATCACATCACCGCTCGTGGGGGCGTTTCAAATCGTTTGTAGTTGAAAAAGAATCCTACCTTCTTGAGCTGTGTCGTTATCTCGTTTTAAATCCGGTTAGGGCTGGAAGTTGTTCCAAACCCGAAGAGTGGTTGTGGAGCAGCTATGCTGCAACGGCTTCAGGAAAAAACGTTCCAGATTGGTTGACTGTGGATTTGGTTTTATCCCAATTTTCAAAACGAAGGACGGAAGCTCAAAAAAGATATCGTGACTTTGTTCTTGATGGCTTAGAGGTAGAAGACTCACCATTAAAGAAGGTGACTGGCCAATTAATTCTTGGTGGTCAGAATTTCATCGACAGTCTGAAACTTGAAATTATGGACAAATCGGATATCAAGGAGTTTTCTCGGCAACAACGACTGGTTGGTAGGCCAAGCTTTAACGAGTTATTTCATGGGGAAAAGGATAAAGTGTCACGCAACCAAACAATCAAGCTTGCTCACTTAGAATATGGTTATTCGTTAAAAGAGATTGGTGACCATATTGGGCGGCACTATTCAACAATTAGTCGGATTGTTTCAAGCTAAAATGTTGCAGAACAAGACCTGACCCCTTTTCTCTGCCTTTGGGTGTCTTGGCCGCCGTCCACGCGGTGATGAACGTTCGTACCTCCCAAGGGGCAGTGGCCTGGGCCGTAGCGCTGGTGACCCTGCCGTTTATCACTCTTGGGTTGTATGCAGTTTTCGGGCGCAACAAGTTTCAAGGCTATGTCAGTATGCGTTGCCAGCAGGATGCCGCCATTCACCATCTCAGTGACACTCTGCAGGTTGATGCGAAGAGCAAAAACCTGACCCGAAAAGCTGTGTCGAAAGCCAATGGTGCCCTGGTAACCTTGGCCGACATGCCTATTTTAGGTTTCAACCAAAGCCAGCTTCTCATCAATGGGCAGCAAACATTCGCGCAAATGTTCGAAGATATGGCGGCTGCCAGCGCTTACATCCTGGTGCAATTTTACATCGTCACCGATGATCACCTCGGGCGCCAGCTAAAGGACCTCTTGATCCGGAAAGCGCAGGATGGGGTCAACATATTTTTTCTTTACGACGAAATCGGCAGCTACCAATTAACCAGCACCTACCTGCAGGAAATGCAGCAGGCTGGTATCCATGTCTCCGCTTTTCACAGCACCCGAGGTAAAACCAACCATCTTCAGCTCAACTTCCGCAATCATCGCAAGATAGTCGTGATCGACGGTAACTACGCCTATGTCGGCGGGCACAACGTGGGGGATGCATATCTGTCCCGGCACCCTCGATTCGGGCACTGGCGCGATACCCATGTCAAAATCCAAGGGCCGGTGGTCAAGACCATTCAATTCTGCTTTGTGGAAGATTGGCATTGGGCCACCTCTCAGGTTCCCACTCTGGACTGGGAATTAACCCCTTCTCCCGGTGGAGCAGAGGAGGTTCTGATGGTTGCATCGGGGCCGGCAGATACCCTGGAGACCTGCGCCCTCATGTTCGTTCAGGCCATCAATATGGCCGAGGAAAGAATCTGGATCACCAGCCCCTATTTTGTCCCGAACCTCCAGGTTTTGGGCGCCCTCAAGCTAGCCGCTCTCCGCGGGGTGGATGTGCGGATTCTGCTCCCTGAAAGACCGGATCACTATACCGTTCACCTGGCATCTTTTTCATATTATCCGAACATCCTGCCGGTGGGGATTAAACTCTACCGCTACACCGCCGGTTTTCTGCACCAGAAAGTATTTCTGGTGGACCATCAATGTGCCGCCGTGGGCACGGCTAATCTGGACCAGCGCTCTTTTCGGTTGAATTTTGAGTTGACCCTCTTAAACTATGACACAGCTTTTGTCGCGGCTGTTGCAGCCATGCTTGAAGAAGATTTTCACCACAGTCGCCTGGTAAAGCTGGAAGACTACACCGAGCGCTCTTTCATCTTCAGGTTTGCCGTGCGGTCAGCCCGGTTGCTGGCGCCGATTCTCTGAGCGCTCGTTGATCTTCGCCAGAGTCCGCTCAGGTGTGAATTTATAGTGAAAATCAGGAGAGACCAGCATCGCTTACCACCTGTAATCCAATTACGGAAATAACCAGCGTTGAGAGAAACAGCATGCGCCAGAAAGTCACCGGCTCGTTGAATAATAAAATGCCGGCGACAACTGTTCCAACCGCACCTATGGCCCCCCAGACGGCGTACGCCGTCCCGACAGGGATCGCTTTTTCACCCCCCATCGCTTTGTACAGCAGCAACATGCTTATGCTCACACACACGGCAAAAACACCCAGCCACAACCACGCTTCTTTGCCCGAAGTCGCTTGCGCTTTTCCCATACTTATTGCGAATCCTGTCTCAAAAAAACCGCCAATAATCAGTATTATCCAGTTGATACTCATGTTTTAACGTTATGCCCCCCTGCATCAGGCCCAGGTAAAGAACCTATGGGTTTATGATAAACTCATGCAGCCATTCTTTTACGAAAAAAGTCCATTTGCGCGCAGATGCCGCCATCCCCTAAAGCTGACCACAAAGCGTCAAAGTGCATAAACCAAGCTTGTGTTCAGGGAGTCGGCAGCGCTACTATTTGCGGAACTCTAGTTATTTAGACAGATACTCATCCTTGGGGCGATCTTGCAAATATATGTGGGTATACGCACGTTTACTTAAACCGGCATACATTGCATAGGCTTTAGCTATACACTCTTGGCACGCTTTTCTGGGGAGTGTAATCGCGAAGATATGGGCCCGTTTATCATTTTTTGAATCGATGGTATTAACCACGGAACAATGTTCACAAAGTGTAAATGTTTGCACTTGATGTTCCATAGTTCCAGCAGTGTCGTAATAAATTTGGCGTTCCCGTGTCACTTCTTTTTTGTTTTTAAAGTGTTCGGCGGCCAACTCTTCTTTGTGTTTCCACAGAGTATAGATCTCTTGTGCGAGGTGCTCGATATGCGCGGTTATCGCTGCATCTTGGTGCAATCTTTCCGCATCATAATCTGGCTCAAATACATGTGAATAATCAAGACCAGCCATGGCTAAAATAATACCTAAGTTAATATAAGGCAGCGCTCCCTCTATGGAGTAGCCACCCTCTAAAACTGCCATATCCGGGTTTAAACGTTCATTCAGGATCGCATACCCTTGAGCGGTAAAGTTCATATTTGTCAGCGGATCGCTATAGTGGTTATCCTGCCCGGCGGAGTTGATGATTATGTCCGGCTTAAAGTCTTCCAGAATTGGCATCACAACGTTATCTAATATATATAAAAACCCCTCTTCGCCAGTTCCCGGCGGCAGGGGAATATTAATGTTGTACCCGTACGCCGCTGGCCCCCCAAATTCTTCCATGCTTCCTGTGCCGGGATATAAGCTCCTGCCATCTTGGTGGAACGAGATAAAGAGAGTATCTTTATCATTCCAATAAATATCTTGGGTTCCATCACCATGGTGGGCGTCTGTATCAACTATCGCTACCCTTAAGTCGCCGTAATCTTGCCTGATCCGTTCCAACGCAACCGCTTCAACATTCACCACACAAAAACCCCGATCTCCATATACAACCCGGTGGGCGTGATGCCCTGGAGGCCTGATTAAGGCAAACGACTTATCTACTTCTTTTTCCATTACGGCCTGGAACGCGCGGATGGCCCCGCCAACGGCAATAAAATGGGACTGTGTCAGCTGGCTGGCGACATCAGGCACGGCAAAGTGAACCCTTGCTATATCCTTTTCACTTGCAACACCTGGGTTATAGAATGTGATTCCATCTATATCTTGAATCCCCTCTTCAAAGATTTGATCCTGTGTGTACAGGAGGCGCTCTTCCCGTTCAGGGTGTGAGGCTGAAAGCGCCCAATCAAAAGCTGGAAAAAAGACCAGGCCCAATCTGTTGTTAGCTTTAGTCATTGCCTTTATCCTTTCAACGTATAAATTAACCCTGGCGTTGTCTGCGCTCGTACCCTGATGTTTTTCGAAGCCTTCGAGAACCCTCTGACCATGTTGAAGCTATTTGACTCCACGATTTCAGCTTCAATATTATCCTTGGCTGCGCCGAGTTTAAGTGCAGCATCCGTGACGATCTCCAAGGCTCTGTTCTGGGCGCTTGCTAAACAATAATCCTGCTCAACCGTTTCATATACTGCAACTTCTGGTACAGACAAAATTCTCCGCTGTGTATCAACGTGCATGTTGATTTCAATTGTTGGCTTGGCTAGCGCCGCGCCTATTGCATTGGCAACGGCGTATTCTTGTGGATATTTAACCTTTAGGTGGAATTTTTCCGCCAGAAGGGGTGCGAGTATTTTAGCGGGACCACCAATAATATTGATAAATTGCGGCTGTACCTCTTTACCCTCCAGCAGCTCTTTAATGGTATAAACAGGGCGTGCGTTGATTGCTGCCAATGCAGCATCAACCCTCTCTTTAATCAGGCTAACCATCTCGTCCAAAATTTTATTGGCGGTCTCTTGTATCGATAATTTTAACTGCTTAGCCAGTTTGGTCAGCGCCGCAACTGCTTGTTCTTTCCCTATCGCCTCAAGTTTCCCTAGCGCAACCATTGCATCCGTTGGGGTTAAGTGCGCGCCGCCGAAAGCAATTGGACGCCCCGTTCTGTGTGGGCCTATCCGAAGGTTATTGTTTTCCACCCGTACGTAGCTGTCGCCGCCAAGGCCAATAGAGGTTGAGTAGATTGCCCTGATCAGCGTTTTATGCTTCCCTATGCTTATCCCCAGTGGTTCAAACAATGGCACTCCATGGGCGAGGAAAAAAATATCCGTGGTGGTGCCGCCAATATCTAACAGGATTCCATCGGTGTTTTCTGAAAATAAGGCGCTCAGTCCCATGAAACTCGCTGCCGGACCGGATAGGATGGTTTCAACAGGTTTGGTTTTGGCCGTATCTAAGTCCATGGTTCCACCATCAGCTTTTAGGATATGCACTGGAACATTAATTCCTTCTTTTTTAAGCGATTTCTCCATGTTGTCTGCAAAGTCTCTAAACGTTCTACTTACCGCTGCATTCAGATAAGTTGTGTGAACCCTGCGTGGAAAGTTCAAGCGCCCCGATAAACTATGTCCCATGGTAACGGTGTCAAAGTGATCCCCTAGCATCTGTGCGATCTGCTTTTCATGCCCTGGATTTCGAGTGCAAAACTTGCTCACTATTCCAATAGCTTCCATCGCGCTTTTGGTGAAATTGTCTTTGATTGTGCTTATTTCACGTTCCGCTACCTCTTTAACTACAACCCCACGATGATCCACATAGCCAGCAATAAACTCTACCTGATCTCCTGCAGCGCTAAAATCATAATTCCTGCCGGGGCCACTTTGCACTATCATACCAACCTTACTTACCTTGTTTTCCACAAGCGCATTGGTGGATACCGTTGTACTTAAGTGGATTCTAGCGATCTGACATTTATCGATATCCTTTATTAATTCCTGTAGTGTCGTCCAAATGGTTTTAAATAGATCATCTCTATCGGTGGTGTTTTTTATGGTTTTGAGTATCTTGCCGTTGGCAATAATTGCACCATCAATATGTGTTCCACCCATATCTATGCCGATAATCATCTATGCTTCTCCTGATTCCTCTGCCTAATTCCTCTGCTGTATCCCTACCGTGCCGCTTGAAACTAGAGCCAAAAACTGCGCCCAGACCACCTCTAAGCCAGCTCCACGGTAGAGGAGGAGAGCTGGCGTTGATGTTGGGACAGTGTGGCAACGCAAGTAAGGTAGGTATTGGTAGCTTGGCAGATGGTAGTGCATCATTGTTTCTGTAAATTACAAAAGGCCTGACAAAAAGACGGGCCACGGTTATTCTCTTTGGTGAATCGCCAAACCCAACCAGAGAGGAAAGAAACCATGACCCGTCTAGAAGATTA
>JAQUDG010000022.1 GCA_028685815.1 Desulfuromonas sp. | reverse complement strand
AAGTAACTGCAAAGACTATTTCCCTGGAATAAGAATTACCAGCCTTTATGAGTTGTCGGAAATGCTGAGTATGAGTGTCCTGCATGGCCAGACTGTTCATAACCGTGGCAAGCATCCCCATATAATCGGCGCTAGATCGATCCATCCCTGCAGTTGAAGCAGCCAGCCCACGAAAAATATTCCCGCCACCAATTACCAGTGCCACCTGGACTCCGAGATCAATCACCTCTTTAATTTCAGCGGCGATGCCTCCTATTACCTCAGGATCGATGCCATAGCCGCGATTCCCAGCTAAAGCTTCCCCGCTGAGTTTAAGCAGAATAGTTTTATAACGCGGTTCAAGGTTAGCCATTGATACCTCGATCTAGAGTTTGTCTAGGATAGTGTGAAATAAGATAACAAATTATCCCTTGGTCATTTCTGCTACTTCGGTAGCGAAGTCACAGCCTTTTTTCTCAATGCCCTCGCCGAGCTGATAGCGCACATAGTCAATAAGGTTTATATCTGCACCAACTTCTTTAGCGGTTTTTTCCAAAAGTGCATTGATTTTAAGATCGGGATCTACAACAAATGCCTGTTCTAGCAGACAGATTTCGCCGAAATACTTATCAATCTGACCACTAATAATTTTGTCTAAGATTTTTTCCGGCTTCCCGCTTTCGAGCGCTTTGGCGCGCATGAACTCTTTTTCTTTGTCGATCACTTCTGCCGGAACATCTTCGCGTCTGAGATATTGGGGTGCTGCGGCTGCAATATGCATAGCCAGTTGCCGGGCAACCGCTTGCACAGACGCATTGTCAGCTTTATCGCTTTGCAACGCAAGCATAACCCCAATCTTTCCTGCGCCGTGCACGTAGGATTCAATAATGCCATTGTTTGCTTCCTGACGCTCAAATCGGCGAATGTTGATATTTTCACCAATAGTTGAGATCTGATGCACCTGCTCTTCAGCAACACTGCGACCAGTACCGGGAAAAGGAAGTGCGAGTAATGCTTCCATATTTTCCGGCTTCTCCCCTACAACTAGTTCGGCAATTTTGGTAGCAAAATTGACAAATGCGTCATTTTTTGCCACAAAATCCGTCTCGGCGTTAACCTCTACTACAGCACCAGCGGCACCGGATCCAGCAACAATAACGAGTCCCTCTGCTGCGGTACGCCCTGATTTTTTAGCTGCGGCAGACAGCCCTTTTTTACGCAATAAGTCGATGGCCTTTTCAAAATCTCCAGCGGTTTCACTCAGTGCTTTTTTACAATCCATCATACCTGCGCCAGTTTTGCTGCGTAACTCTGCCACCATGGATGCGGTAATTTTAGTCATAAGATTTTATTCTCCTGTTTTATTTCAATTCTGGGGGCAAACCAAAGGGAAGCCCCTGAATCGTTTTAGCGTAATATCTGCTGCGACGCTGTGGATTCCACAAGATGTGCATAAAATAGGCGTACGCTGCAATAAAAGCGACCAGACACATAAAGTATGTACTGGCCGCTTTTTCATATCAATATCCGGTGTAGATCAGGCTCCCTGAGCAGTTTCCTGTTGCTCTTCGGAGTCTGCGCCCTCTTTTTCCGAGAGTGCTGCTGTTTCAGCAGCTTGCTTACCATCCTGGCAGGCATCAGCCATGGTTGCTACAAACAAGCGAATGGAGCGAATCGCATCGTCATTGCCCGGTATAATATAATCAATTTCGTCTGGATCGCAGTTGGTGTCAACAACAGCTACCACTGGGATCCCAAGCTTACGTGCTTCCTTGACTGCAATGGCCTCTTTTTTGGGGTCAATTACAAACATTGCTCCAGGAAGTTTGGTCATGCTTTTAATGCCACCTAAGCTGCGCTCAAGCTTAATCCGCTCACGCTCGAGTTGCAGACCTTCTTTTTTGGTTAGCAGCTCAAACGTACCGTCTTCGGCCATCGCTTCTATCTTTTTGAGGCGATCGATGCTGCCTTTAATTGTGGAAAAGTTTGTCAGCATTCCCCCAAGCCACCGATTGTTTACAAAAAACTGACCGGCGCGCTCAGACTCCTCACGGATAGCTTCCTGCGCTTGTTTTTTGGTCCCTACGAATAGCACGCTGTCGCCATTTTCCACTACACACTGGACAAAATCATAGGCAGTGCGGAAATATCGTACAGTACGCTGCAGGTCGATAATGTAGATTCCATTTCGTGCCCCAAAGATGTAAGGTTTCATCTTGGGGTTCCAGCGTTTGGTCTGGTGACCGAAGTGCACACCGGCTTCGAGCAGTTGCTTCATTGAAACTTTTGCCATCTTAAAACGTTCCTCTCATAATGTTGCTACAGTTGGTTTAATCCTCCGCCCGATGTGTTTACAACACCGCCATTTGCCGCAGCAGTTCGCAGCAAAAACCGAGCGCGTGTCCACACAGGCGTGCGTATTTTTCACATCAGCGTTAGATAGCACAATTTTGCGCTACAGTGCAAGGGAATTAAGCCAGATTCGATTTACAAGTAATGCATATTGTAATACCATCCACACACTATGAGCGCTCTTAGAATTCAAACATATATCGCACGCGAAATTGTTTTCAATTTCGTCCTCAGCCTAACCCTTTTCACCTTTATAGTGTTGCTGAGCCGCCTATTGAAATTGACGGATCTTGTAATCGGCAGCGGAGTTGCCCTCAGCTCAGTCGTAGCATTATTCATCGCCATGTTGCCGTCTTTTCTCCTTATCACCATGCCGCTTTCGTTTCTCCTTGCGGTCTTACTCACCTTCGCTCGGATGTCGGCTGAAAGTGAAATAGTGGCGATGAAGGCGTGCGGGATCAGTATCTACAAGATGTCCGGCCCAGTAATCATGCTTGCTCTTCTGGTGTGTACTGCAAACGCTTATCTGGCTATGTACGCAGAACCAACTGGGCAGAAAAACATGCGTAATATTGCTATCAATGTCGCCATGGAGAAAGCCTCAAGTGCTTTAAAAGCACAAGTATTCAACGACACGTTTCCCGGGTTGATGCTTTTTGCAGATAAAGTTTTTCATGCCACCAATCAATTACAGGGGGTATTTATCTGTGACACCCGTATCGGTTCACAAAAGACCATCATAACTTCCAAAACAGGAAAACTTGTGGCGGATAAAAGCAACAATAAGTTGTTACTTCACCTGAATAATGGGGCCATCCATCGAGACAGCAGCACTGGCACCAAGGCTAGTCTGCAAATCATCAATTTCACCACCTACGATATCAATATATCCATGGAAGACACTTCGTCCACAGAAGGGAGTGGACCGATACGCCCGAAACTGCAGACCATCACGCAATTATTCAATTCACTAGGTGAGCCAAGCTTGAATGCCAAACACACGATGCTGCCTAAATTTGAGCTTAAAGCGGAAATATATGAGCGCTTTATTCTCCTTTTTTCACCCCTGCTCTTTAGCTTAATCGCCATTCCACTCGGTATAAGTTCGCATCGCTCGAGCAAGGGGGCTGGATTCACAGTGTCGCTTATTGTTTTCATGATTTTCTACATGCTATTGAGTGTCAGCAAGACCTTGGTTATTGAGCAAGGTTGGCCACCGGCCTTAACCATGCTGGCCCCAAGTTTTACTTTTGCGGCCTGCGGCGTTTTTTTATTCATCAGCGCTGCAAAGGAACGCGTTATGCATCCATTCCGACCCGTCGTTGTTTACCTCAACAGCACCTTCAGGCGCAGATAGGTTAAACTGGCGTGACAATAATTCAACGTTATCTATTGGGTACTTTTGCCCGCATTATGTTTCTTTCCCTAAGCTCGTTCTGCGGAGTATATTTACTCATAGATTTTTTTGGCAGAGTAGATAATTTCCTAGAGCATAATGCCCCTGCCTCTACGTATCTGCTGTATTTCGGTGCTAAATTACCCCTGATCCTGTCTCAGGTTTTACCTCTAGCTGTTCTCATGGGAATATTTCTTACCCTTGGCGGGTTTTCCAAAACCAACGAGTTGATAGCCATGCGCGCTGGTGGGGTAGGATTGCCTCGCATCATTATGCCGATTATGTTTATCGCCGGCTTAATCGGGATCGGACATTTTTTGCTCAATGAATATGTAGTTCCAGTCGGAGTAAAAAAGTTCAACCATGTCATGCGGGTTGAGGTGAAAGGGAAACCCGCAGCGCTGGGAAACCGACAAGATATCTGGTTTCGCGACCGCGACTCTATATATCATATTGATTTTGGCGGCAACAACAACACGCTCTTGCACGGCGTAAGCATATACGAACTGAGCGCGACCTTTGAACATAAGCGCTTTATAAAGGCATCCAGTCTAGTTTATACCGGTGACTCTTGGCAGGCTCGAGACGCTTTAATCCGTGAATTCAACCCTGCTACCGGACTTTTGGAGCGTGAATTCACCACGATACAGGCTCAAATCGCGCTGAATAAAAATCCGGACGACTTCAGCTCAACCGAAAACGAGGCTGAAGAACTCAGCTATGCTGAATTACATGGCATATCCCACCAATTGGAAAAAGCTGGGCTCAATAACACTAAATACAAAGTTGACATGCACACAAAGCTTGCTCAACCCCTCGTTTCACTCATCATGGCGTTTCTGGGGATACCTTTTGCACTACAAAAATCGCGCAACATCAACCTCGGATTAGGCATTTCAATCTGCATAATGATTGGTATGGCCTTCTTCGTTACCCAGTCGACCCTTGTTGCCTTTGGCTATGCCGAAATTCTCCCTCCGATTTTAGCCGCATGGTCAGCTAACATTATATTTTTGCTGTTAAGTGGCTTTCTAATCCTATCTACCCGAGAATAACCGACGCTAGGTTGAAAATAGTTCCACACGTATACAGCAAACAAGCCCCACCAGGTTTGCACCGGTGGGGCTTGTTTGTTAGTTAAAAAATTCCAGCTTACACGGACCTATCCACGGGTAGAGAGGCGACTTTACCTAATTATCTATCCACGATAAACGGTTAATAACGATAGTAATCCGGCTTGAATGGGCCATCCTCGTTGATATCCAAATATGCTGCCTGTTTTGGGGTCAGACGGGTCAATTTAGCGCCGAGTTTTTCTAGATGCAGCATCGCTACTTTCTCATCAAGTACCTTAGGCAAAACATATACCTGCTTAGCGTAGTTGGCGTTATTCTGCCACAGCTCAATCTGTGCCAAAACCTGGTTGGCAAAACTGTTGCTCATTACAAAACTTGGATGCCCAGTAGCGCATCCAAGGTTCACCAGGCGCCCTTTAGCGAGTAAAATAATACTGTTGCCGTCAGGCCAAATAATCTGATCTACCTGTGGCTTGATCTCTATCACCTTGAGTTTTGGGTCTGAAAAAAGAGAGTCTACTTGTATTTCTGAGTCGAAGTGACCGATATTACATACAATAGCCTGATCCTTCATCCTATCCATGTGCGCGCGAGTAATAACGTCAACATTACCAGTGGTAGTAACAAAGATATCCCCCCAGGTACATGCCTCCTCCATGTCAACCACGCTGAAACCTTCCATGGCTGCCTGCAGCGCGCAGATAGGATCGATCTCGGTGACAAAAACCATGGCGCCCATACCACTAAACGCTTGTGCGCATCCCTTGCCTACGTCACCGTATCCGAGTACGACGCAGCGTTTGCCAGCAATCATGACATCTGTGGCACGCTTGATTCCATCAATCAGAGACTCACGGCATCCATACAGGTTGTCGAACTTACTTTTGGTAACCGAGTCGTTGACGTTGAACGCAGGAAACAACAGTTTGCCATCCCGTGCCATCTGATAGAGGCGATGTACCCCTGTGGTGGTTTCTTCGCTGACACCAAGCATGCCAGCATTGGCGCGCTGCCAGAATTGTGGATCTTCCACCAGAGTTGCGCTAAGAAGACGATCAACAGTTTCAATCTCCGAGTGGTCGGTACACACTGTTGGCATTACCCCTGTGCGGGCATATTCCTGTTCGCGCTCCAGGCCACGATGCAGCAACAACGTAGCATCCCCGCCATCATCTACAACCAGATTCGGGCCCTCAGGGAAGGAAAGTGCCTTTTTGGTATAAGACCAATACTCTTCAAGCGTTTCACCTTTATAGGCAAAAACCGGCACACCGGTCTCAGCAATGGCGGCAGCGGCGTGATCTTGGGTGGAAAAAATATTGCAGCTGGCCCAACGTACATCTGCACCAAGATCAACTAGAGTTTCAATCAAGACAGCTGTCTGGATGGTCATGTGCAGGGATCCAGATATTCTAGCTCCGGCCAGCGGCTTGCTCGCGCGGAACTCTGCCCGCACTGCCATCAAACCGGGCATCTCCTTTTCTGCGATGGAGATTTCTGTACGTCCCCAGGGAGCCAACTTCATATCCTTAACGATGGATTCACTATGCATACTCAAAACAACACCTCATTTATGATTCAATTACTTAGGTTGGCTCTAGAATGTAAATATGGGTAAATATCTCTGGCTTTATTCCGCTGATTTCAAAGTCCGGCGCGATCTTTAAGCGAAGCAATACGGTCGGTTTTTTCCCAAGTGAAGTCGGGAAGTTCGCGTCCAAAATGCCCGTACGTAGCAGTTTGCGCATAGATCGGCCGTAGCAGATCAAGGGTGTCAATAATAGCGGCCGGCCGCAGATCGAATTCCTCGCGCACGATGCGGGCAATACGATCGGGCTCGATAGCACCTGTCCCAAAGGTATTAATCATCACCGAGACAGGCTCAGCAACACCGATGGCGTAAGCAATTTGCACCTCGCAACACCGCGCGAGTCCAGCAGCAACAATGTTTTTAGCCACGTAGCGGCCCATATATGATGCGCTTCTGTCCACCTTGGATGGATCCTTACCTGAGAACGCCCCACCACCGTGAGAGCCTTGGCCACCATAGGTATCGACAATGATTTTCCTGCCGGTAAGACCGCAATCACCTACAGGGCCACCTATAACAAATTTACCTGTTGGGTTGATGAAATATTTGGTATTGGCATCAATCAGCTGAGGAGGGAGGGTCTTTTTAATAACCTCTTCCATCACCGCCTCTTCTACCATTTTATGTGTCACAGCAGCATTGTGCTGGGTTGAAACAACCACGGCATCAATCCTCTTTGGCGTATGCCCGGCGTATTCAATGGATACCTGCGACTTGCTATCTGGACGCAAAAAATCAACCACATTTTGTTTACGTACTTTACTCAGCTGCGCAGTCAACGCATGAGCAAACATGATCGGCATGGGCATAAGTTCTGGCGTGTCATCACATGCATAGCCAAACATCAACCCCTGATCGCCAGCTCCCTGTTCTAGGTGTCGTCCCTGCCCCGGAGTAACCCCCTGGGATATATCTGGAGACTGCCGGTCAAGAGTGGTCATAACCGCGCAAGTGTCTGCATCAAAACCCATATCCGAGCCAACATAGCCGATTTTACGAATGGTTCTTCTGACCACTTCCGCGTAATCGACCTGTGCGCTAGTAGTTATCTCCCCAGCCAGGATTACAAGCCCAGTCGTGATAAGGGTTTCGCACGCAACACGCGAATACTTATCCTGTTCAAGCAAGGCATCAAGAACAGCATCTGAAATCTGATCAGCCATTTTATCCGGATGACCCTCACTAACCGATTCGGAGGTAAACATATAATCTGTCATGGACATGGTTCGATTGCCTTTCTTTATGCCTGTAGAGTAAATAGAGCTTTTTTAGATAAAATGACCAAACTTTACTTTTTGCTAGAGTGGCCAGGTTGAATGAAATTAGACGCGAAAGCCTTTTAACATATGAAGCTCAAAACAACCGTATTGGGCAATGTTTTGATTTAATAATCCAAGGTTGGGTCAGCATCAGGTATAAATTGGCGTAATTTTTCCTTAAGTACTCGTAGGACGTCCGCCGCAGTTTTCTGCTCCATTAGGATATCAATCAACTCTTGACTGTGACCAGTATCCCACTGCCGAATAAGTTTTTTGACCCGAGAGATACCTTGACTGCTCATAGAAAGTTGAGAGTAACCCAAAGCGACAAGAACAATACTGAACATGGGCTCAGCTGCCATCTCGCCACATATGCACAAGTCTATCTCCGCCGCGTGCGCAGCATCTGCAATATGTTTGAGCGCGCGTAGAATAGCAGGATGGAAGGGTTCGTACAAGTAGGCAACATGCTCATTGCCACGATCAACGGCTAGGCAGTATTGAATAAGGTCATTGGTACCGATGGAGAAAAAATCTACTTCTGCCGCTAGAATATCCGCAACAAACACTGCCGAAGGGGTCTCCACCATGATCCCAACTTTAAGATCACGATTAAAACTTATCCCTTCATTCTCAAGCTCCTGCATCACCTGAGTAATAATTTCTCCGGCGGCCCGCACCTCTGCCAGCCCTGATATCATGGGGAACATCAGGCGCACATTGCCATAGGCTGACGCACGCAATATGGCGCGCAATTGGATGCGAAACAGGCGTTTTTCGCACAATGACATGCGGATCGAACGCAACCCCATGGCGGGGTTGGATTCATCTTCCAGACTTATATCGCTGACAAATTTATCTCCACCAATGTCCAAGGTTCTGATTGTAACCGGATAAGGTGCAAACAGTTCAGCGGCTTTTTTATACGACTGGAACTGCTCCTCCTCTGTCGGAGGCTGCAAACGTGCCATATACATGAACTCTGTCCGCAGCAACCCAATTCCTTGCGCTCCATTGTTCAGTGCAATATCAGCTTCTGGAAGAAATTCAATATTAGCCTGCATGCTGATATTTTTACCATCTGCAGTTACTGCCGGTAGTTCACAATAGCTACGCAGCTGCTTTTTATAAAACTCGTAGTGTCGTTTGAGTTCTAGATACTTCTTCAGGGTCTCTGCGTCTGGGTTGCATATCAGTACCCCGCTATTTCCATCAACTATCACCGGAGTATTGTCTCCGACCAGTCGCGTTATCTTTTCGAGCCCAACCACCGCCGGGATTTCCATGGAACGCGCCAAAATAGCCGTATGAGAGGTCGGTCCTCCCAAATCAGTGACAAAGGCGACCACAAGATCGACATCGAATTGACAGGTGTCTGCGGGAGATAGATCGTGAGCCACGATTACGGAGCGGCGTTCCAGTTCCCCAACTTGGGGCAGTTCCATGCCGTTAATATTGCGGATAATTCTCTCACCGACCAGCTCTATATCCGAGCCACGTTCGCGCAAATATTCATCTTCGATTCGCTCAAAGACTGCAGCGAAGCGGCGCAGAACCTTTTTAAGGGCACCCGCAGCATTGATTAACTCAGTACGGATCAACTCCGAAGTGGAGTCGATAAGCATAGCGTCTTTGAGGATCAGCAGTTGGGTATCAATAATATAAAAGTGTTCCGTTTTGCTCTGCCGTACCAGTTCACGCTGTACCAACTCTAGTTGTTTTCTGGCCAGCTCTACAGCTTCTAGAAAAACGCTTATCTCCTCTTCAATCTGTTCAGGTGAAATCTTATACTCCTGAACAGAAATCCGCCTACGATCCAGAAGTCTGACTTCACCGATTGCTATTCCAGGAGACGCGGCAATACCGGTATAGGAAATTTGGGTCCTTTGTTCCATATCAATCTTCACCAAACTTATTATCTATCAGCTGCTCTAAGGCGGCAATGGCATCAAGGGCATCGTCTCCTTGAGTCCGCACCTTAACCAAGGTGCCCTGCGGCGCGGCCAGCATCAGTATCCCCATAATACTTTTACCGTTTACCTCCTCGCCATCCTTCTCTATAAATATTTCACAAGCATACTTATTCGCGAGCTGAACGAACTGAGCTGCGGCTCTAGCATGTAAACCCAGGCGGTTCTGAATGACGAGCTCTTTTTGTATACAATCCATAAAATATAAAACCTTTATACTTTACACATAAATAATCGTGTCTAAGATGGATAGAATTGAACAGGTCAACTCCACAATTTTTTATGCAGCACTACCAACAGCGCTGAAAACAATCAAGGTGAGCCCAAGGAGCACCACCACTGGTATTCTGCGGCGCAACAGGAATACATTTATACCAAACATGAGTATAAATGCCGCAGCAAAAATAACTATATAGCTACTATCAGGATCGAGCTCCGTTTCAACACCACGCCATGCCAATGCAGTCACCACACCGAGCAGCGCAATATTTATTTGTTTTATTTTAATAGCCAGATCGGCAAGATGCAGCTGCTGGATAAGGGCGACCACCTGTGCCCCTCGGATAAAACCCATAACACTGCCTCCGATACGAACGATGGTGGTCGGCAGTGTAAAAATTGGCACAACCACCACTGGGGCCCACATATACCCCAGCAATACCAGAATAATTGCAGACAAAGCCGCCAAAGGGCGCAGTCCTCCCCAAAACAGCGCATCTCCGACAGCTGCCACCGGCGCCATAACCGCCGCCGGAAAATCCTCTGCCTTGATAACTACGTGTTCACCGTTGGCCTGTTTTTCCTGTAAAGCCAACTGCGCGGCAAAAACACACGGTGCACAAAATGTATTGGTATTGAAATATTTCAGTTGTTGCGTAGAGGTTTGGCTCTCGTAGGACGTAGACGTGGTGTCTGATCTATGCATATCGCGGCGGAATGGCTGTAGAATCCAGAGGCTGCCGAGTCCTTGAAATACTCTAAAGTTCCAGCAGGACTGCAACAGCATACAGCGCACATTGAGCTTAAGGAGGGGCTTTAGCAGATTTTTAAGCGTTTTATGCATAAATCTAAACCTGCGTAAGAAGAAAAGTCACGCTGAAACCGGCTCCGAATAGAGCAGCACTGTAGCGTACGCTATTCAAGGCATAAACGGCAGCAACACCCACAAGAAATGCTGCATATACCATTATGTTGGGCTTATGCCAAGGTAGTGCGGCTAATAGCGGCATGGTGCACACAATACTTGCTAGGGTTGCACACAAAATAACTACCTGACTAAACAGACTCGCTACCGAAAAATTGATCAAACCGGTGACGGGTAACCATCCCAGGGGGTATGGCGCCTTTTCAGTATCAATACTAGCAAGTTTGTTTTGCACTCGACACTCAATCATGTCATTAAGGTGACGTGCGCCGATCTCAATTAAACGCCCCAGGGGTGAAAAAGCCGCAGCAAAAAAAAGCAGCGCGAGTAACAACACCTGCTCAGGCATCACCTCTGCAATTTGTGGGCTCAGACCACAAAATAAAAATACTGCCGCTATGGTGCTTTGAGTATCATCCGGTGCAATAGCAGCTCCAACGGGCAGACGCATGATCCATAAAAGCTCCATCGCTGCGCCTAACAGCAAACCGGCGGCGTAGTTCCCCATGATAAGACCGCACAAGCAACCGCATACAACAGGCCGACATAACATGCTCTGAGCCAGTGCCGTTCTATCCAGCCCTGACAGAACAGAAAGAAGCATGAGAAGCAACCACTGGGTCGCACTTAGATCAGTTGCCCAGGTCATGGCACATACTGTTCCAATACTGTGTTTTGTCACTCGGCACACATTGGACAGTCACTTCAACCCCCAACTGCGTAAAGCGATCTAAAGTATGGGTATCATTCTCATCCACAGCCAAGGTACGCGATATGCAGCGTTTGCCCTGCTCAAGATGCATATTACCAAGATTGAGGCGGGAAAACTTCAGCCCGTTTTCGTAGGCGCTAAGAGCATCCTGGGGGGTCGCGAACAGCACCAACAGGTTATGTTTACGTTCCAGATGGCACTGACTTAGGGCAGGGAGTTCCTCTAAGGAGCATATTTTCACCTGCAGGCTTTTGGGGACACAACTGAGCATAAGCTGTTTGCGAAAAGGGTCTTTGGCGACAACATCATTAACTACCAGAATATAGTCTGCGCGCACATGGGGAACCCATGCTTCGAGCACCTGCCCATGAATCAGGCGATTATCAACCCGCGCCAGTACTACCGACATTACCCCTCCATACCGCCCAGAATTTCCCTAGTATTGATGATATTTTTCTTCCCATAGCGCAGCAAAAAATCGGCCAACGTTCTCACCGGCATGGAATTTCTACTGCCACAAAACTTAAGCACCATAGGCAGGTTCACCCCATTGACTATCTCTACCCCTGGAATTTCAAGTAAACGGTTGGATATGTTTGCTGGGGTGCCGCCAAACATATCTGTCAGTATTATAACTCCGTCTCCTTCAAGGTTGACCTCTACTATCGCTGTCCGTACTTGTGCATGTATCTCTTCAATATCCGCACCCGGTTCGATGGCAAACGCGCGCGCCTGGGGCAATTCTCCCATAATGGATGCTGCAGAACGCAACATTTCAGTCGCAATACCGCCGTGCGCCACCATAATCAAACCTACCATTATCTCTCCCTGACTAAATCACGATGTGAAACCCTCACATTATACGCATCAGCTACCAATCTTGCGTGGAGCTCCTCTGCAATGGCTACGCTGCGATGCTTACCGCCGGTACACCCAACAGCAATGGTCAAATAACTTTTACCTTCAGCCCGATACAAAGGTAACATAAACTGTAACCAAGCCGCTGTACGCTGCAGGAATTCAGCGGCAACTGGTTTGTCCAGAACGTACCTTGCTACTTCGTGATCAAGGCCGCACTGTGGACGCAAGACTTCGATATAGTGCGGATTAGGCAGAAAACGTACATCGATAACCAGATCGGCATTAACAGGCAACCCATAGCGGAAACCAAAAGACAGCAGGCGTATCCCCATCGACGCACCAGCACCGGCATCATTATACAAATGACGCAGTACACTGGCTCTGAGTTCATGCACCGACATGGAACTAGTATCTATGATAGCGGTAGCCATATTGCGCATCTCAGCCAACATCAACCGCTCTGCAGCGATAGATTCAACTAGTCCTTCAGAATTAAGCAATGGGTGTCTACGTCTGGTTTCAGAAAAACGCCGGATTAAAATATCGTCCGCAGATTCAAGAAAAAGAATATCAGGCTCGTATCCAGCAGCCTTGACTGTTTCTATACAGGCTTTGCCCTCCCCAGAAAAGTGGGGATTACGCACATCCATAACCAGCGCTATCCCGGCAGACTGAGCCAGCGGTTTATCCCGGTTCAACTGAAGAAACTGCGGCACAAGAGCAAGAGGGAAATTATCAATGACATAAAACCCCTCGTCTTCCAGTACCCGTGCTGCCGTAGTCCGCCCTGAACCCGACAATCCTGTGACAATCATTAAACGCACTTTTTACTCCAGATTATCCCCAATAATGTTATGAGAATGCTGCTGAGCAGCCTCTGCCATCCGTTTTTCCAGTCGATCCTGAAACTCACGTGCACTGTTGTATCCCATCTCTTTCAGAAGTTGATTGCGCGCTGCCACCTCTATGATGGAGGAGATATTACGCCCAGAGCATACCGGAACTTTGAGGAGTGGAATCTTGATACCTAGGAGTTCAAAATATTGATCATCAATCCCAAGGCGGTCATACTGCTCTCCATTTTGCCATTCAGTCAGCTTGATTACTACATCGATCTTTTTGCGTTCCCGTATGGCGGACACCCCAAACAGATGTTTAATATTAATAATCCCAAGCCCCCTGATCTCCATGTGATAATGGAGCAGGTCGCTGCCCTCTCCAAAGAGTACCGCAGGTAATTTTATGCGTACCTTCACCACATCATCGGCGACTAAGCGATGACCGCGCAAAACCAAATCGAGGGCACATTCACTCTTGCCAATACCACTTTTACCCATAAGAAGTACGCCAACTCCAAACACATCGACCAACACTCCATGGACTGAGGTCCCAGGCAGTAGGCGTTCTTCCAAAAATCGGCTTATAAGGGAGATAAGGGTGGAACTTTGTAATTGGGTGCGTAGCAGAGGAATCGAATATTTACGGGTTTTTTCTAGAAGAACAGCGGGGATCAACTGACCTTTGGTTACAATCATACAGGAAAAACCTAGGGCGCAGAACTGCTCTACATTGTGTTCGGCGACCTCTTCGGGCAGGGTTGCGAGAAAACTAAGTTCGGTAGAACCCAATATCTGTACACGAGACGGGTGGAGGAAATTCAGATGCCCAGCCAATGCCAGGCCGGGTTTTTGAATACGATGTGACTCAATTTCTCTATCTAGACCGTCCGCACCGGAAACTAGCTCCAGCTCAAGCCCGGTATCTTTTTCAGCCAGCAGACGTTTTACACTGAGTTTATTCATGCGTATTCCGTGTATTTAGACACTATCTTCGGCGCGGATAATTTTATAAATAACCTCTGCATTATCTGCTTCAAGCAGTTCAGTCCTAACATCCTGTTTTTTAAGTAATTTAGAAATTCTAGCCAGGGTTTTTAGATGAGTACTGACAGATTCTTCCGGCGCTATGAGTAAAAAAAACAGGTGG
The DNA here is from genome assembly GCA_028685815.1 of Desulfuromonas sp. GTDB lineage: Bacteria > Desulfobacterota > Desulfuromonadia > Desulfuromonadales > Desulfuromonadaceae > JAIVHC01. The sequence goes on along the minus strand of JAQUDG010000022.1, from coordinate 14,792 downwards.
GCTGGCTTGCCATCCATGGAGTCAAAATCAACCCCCTTGATGCTGCGCCCGAAAGCTAAGTACATCTTGTCGATATCTGCGATCTTGCCATGTGGAATCGCTACCCCGCTACCAATACCGGTGCTGCCAAGGCGCTCGCGTTCTTGCAGCACCGACAATACCTGCTCGTGGTCAAGGGGCGCCGCACGTAGCATGACATCAGTCATCTCTTCAAGCACCTGCTCTTTGGTTTCAGCCCTTAAATTAGCTTCAACAGCTGTAACATTAAGTAGCTCTACAATAGTCATATTAATTCTTTACTAGAATGTCGGACGTAGCGCAGTGGCGCCGCGTCCGACATTCTTGTGGTTAGCGTTCGGGTACAATCAGTCCGTAGTTACCATCTTTACGACGGTAAATAACATTTACGTCTTCGGTAGAATCATCCGTAAAAACCAGAAAGTCTTTGTACATAAGATCCATCTGCATTACTGCCTCATCTACAGACATAGGCTTAATAGAAAAACTGCGGGTGGTAACAACCTTGGGCTCATCAGCACCATCATCGATGCTTGCAGCTTCAATGATTGTTTTGGTTATAAACCGTCCCTTGCCCTTGCGCGGTGAGTGATCCTTCAGCTTTTCTTTATAGCGCTTGAGCTGACGTTCGATTTTATCTACAACCGCGTCAATAGCCGCGTACATATCATCGTTAACTTCAGCGGAAGCCTTGATCGTAACCCCTTTAGCAGTGAGAACTACCTCTGCGATATTACGAATTTTCTTCTCAACTTCCAGAACCGCTTGGGCTTCTATTGGCTCTTCAATATATTTCTTTACCCGGGTGAGCTTTTCTTCTACGTACTCACGCACAGGATCGCTGCTGTCCATGTGACGAAAGGTTACAGCTATTTGCATAAATTAGTCCTCCAAAGTGCTAAAAAAAACGCTTGCGCGCCGTTGATGATCGGATCCCCAGCATCTCCCGATACTTGGTGACAGTACGCCGGGCTATAATGATCCCCTCTTCTGCCAATATCTTTACCATTTTCTGATCTGAATAGGGCTTTTTCGGATTTTCTGCAGCTACAATATCCTGGATGCGACTCTTAACCGCTGTCGCCGCCATATCTTCACCTGTAGATGTACCGATACCACTGTTGAAAAAATACTTCAACTCAAACAACCCCTGTGGAGCCTGGAGATATTTATTGGTAGTAACTCGGCTAATCGTAGACTCGTGCATTTCAATATCTTCCGCTACATCGCGCAGCACCAGCGGCTTAAGATAGTTAATACCCTTGTCGAAAAATTCACGCTGAAATTTCACTATACTCACTGTTACCCGATAGATGGTCTTCTGGCGCTGGTAGATGCTCTTTAGCAACCACTGCGCCCCGCGCATCTTTTCTTGCAGATACTCACTAGTCTTCTCATCTAGTTTCTGTTTTGCAATATTGGCATAATAAGAGCTAATACCGAGATTCGCCAACCCGTCATCGTTCAGGGTAACAATGTAATCATCTGCCTTTTTGTAGACAAACACATCTGGAGTTATGTATTGAACATCAGTGCTGGTAAACGCGCTTCCAGGATATGGATCTAGTTCGCGCAATACCCGCGCCGCAGTATAAACCTCCTCCTCAGTAACCTTACACTTCCGAGCAATAACATTGTAACGTTGAGCTTCAAGATCAGCACTATACTGCGTGACTAAAATATCCGCCAGCGAACCTTCCAAGCCAAGAACCTTTAGCTGCAAATGCAAACACTCGCTTAAGTTTCTGGCCCCCACGCCCGGTGGGTCTAACTGTTGGACCACCTCAAGCGCTTGAGATAGCAACTCCTCTGACACATTGAACTGCAGACTCAGCTCCTCTAGCGCAAAGTAAAGATAACCCGCTTCATCGAGATTGCCTAATAACACTCCAGCTGCCTGAACCACATCATCTGAATAGCGTCCAAGTTGAAGCTGCCACAATAGATGGGCATGCAGGGTTTCGGTTACCTTGAGGGTGTTATCGTACGCTGGCAGGTCATCATCTCCCCCATCAGCGATACTCCCCCCCTGACTGTACCCTTGCAGATAAGTCTGCCAATCTTCAATGCTACCCAGATCGTCTGGTTCCCCAACTTCAGCGGTATCTTCAGCTTTAGCGGCGTCTTCTGCGGTTTCTTCTTTGGTGGGATCCTGGTTTTCAGATTCGATCTCCGCAGTGTCTCCCTTTTCTAGCACGGGATTTTCTTCAAGCTCTTGTTCGACCACCTCGTCAAGCTCAACGCGTGAAAGTTGCAGCAGCTTTATCGCCTGCTGCAATTGCGGCGTCATAACCAACTGCTGAGTAAGCTTAAGTTGTTGCCGAAGTTCCAAAGCCATGAACTATCCGATCTTTAGCTAAATGGATAAAACACCTAATAATAACCGAAGTTTTCGCACCGTTCGCATTTCATGATACAGGGTTTTCAGCTTAGACACAAATCACGTATCTGCTAAAGACGAAAATCTTCTCCAAGATATATTTGCCTGGCTCTTGGACTAGTTGCAATCTGCTCCGGGCTCCCCTCTTCCAGCAGTTGCCCGTCATTAAGGATGTAAGCTCGGTCACATACTCCTAGGGTTTCCCTGACATTGTGATCTGAAATCAATACCCCGATACCTCTTTGCTTCAGGCTTATGATTATTTTCTGGATATCTATTACCGCCAGCGGATCTATACCGGCAAAAGGTTCATCCAGAAGAATAAAACGCGGATCGATCACTAGGGCACGCGCAATCTCAGTACGGCGGCGCTCACCCCCTGAAAGGGCGTAACCAGGCGAATCTGCAACATGGGTTAGGCGGAACTCTGCGAGCAATTCATGCAGGCGCTCTTCGCGTTGCTGTTTATCCTTAAGATGGTATTCCAAAACGGCGAGCAAATTCTCTTTCACACTCAATTTGCGAAAGACCGACGCCTCTTGGGGGAGATACGCTAGACCGCTTGCCGCGCGTTTATACATAGGCCAGTGGGTGACTTCAATCTCATCCACAATAACCTTGCCACTGTCAGGGCGAACCAGACCAACAATCATATAAAATGATGTGGTTTTGCCCGCACCATTGGGGCCAAGCAGTCCCACCACCTCAGACGAGTTAAGACTAAGACTGACTCCTTTAACTACATTTCTGCCCCCATAGGATTTACACAGAGAGTCCGCCTGTAGTCTATGTTTACTCATGTTCACCCGGCACAAACGTAGCATTTACTCTTTTTTGGGCGCTACCTTCTACGATACTGCGCTCATCGTTGAGATACACGGTTATTTTTTCGCCACTGACGGTATTATCTCCCTGAATCACTTTAGGTGAACCGGTTAAAATAACCGCATTGTCTGCGTACGCGTATTCGGCTCGCTCTCCCGTTGCAATTCGCTCTTTTTGAACAATTCGCACCGCGCCGCTGGCAACAATTTTCTGTATGCTTCTACTGCTTTTATCCGCAGTTCCTGCCTCATTTTTTTGCACCGACGTCTGGGTGTAATAAACTTCGAGTTGATCCGCATAGATGGTGGCAAAATCCTGCTTTGCAACCACATCGCCACTAAATATAAAAACACCTGCCTTATCATCAGCATCGAGGGAATTCGCTGAGATATTAACCGGTAGGTCCGAATCATGGGTTACTTCAGCCTGAGCCCAACTCAGTGCCGGTATCGACATGAGGGTCAACCACAGGCACAAGCCAGAAAAAACTATTCTATCCCGCATTGGTTATCTCCCACCGCATGTTTTTTGCGTCCGAATGGTTCGTTTTCAGCCGTAAGGCTTACTTCTCGTGTAAGCCCGCAGGGTATAGTTGCGCCTCAACATTGTTGTGAATACGCAAGACGCGAGGCTCAATGAGATACGTCATCCCCTGCCCTTGAATCTTAATTTTGTCGGATTCTAACTCTACAAAAGCAGCGGTTCTGATTATCCCAGCGGCACCTCCAGCCACGTCATGGGTCGAATCATGGTTTACTGTCTGACCGCCCACATATTCCAGCACCGAAGTCTTAAGTCGATAACCTTTTGCCATGGTCATAACCACATTGCCGCGTGCTTCAATGGTCTCTAGTTCAAGGTCTGCCTCAGCTTCAACAGCGGTCATAACAATATTGTCGGCTGCGGTATCTCCGAAAAATTCAGCCTGCACCTCTTCTAGCAGAGTTTTGTTGCGTTCGGTATCATAAGTGCCACGCGCCGCTTCCAAGTTCCACTTGGTACGCCCCGCTTCTAGTTGGGTATATTTAAAGTCTGACAGCGCGGCGTCTGCCTCCACCCCCATTTTTTCTACCATCTGTTCTGGCGGAGGCATACGTTCACGCATGAAGGCCATAAGCACTACCCCAACACTCAAAGACAGCATAAGTACCAAAAGAAACAAGCGGATTTGTTGCCGAGTGAAGATCATAACATCTCTACAATTTTAGCGTATCGCGTACACATCTGGATAATGGGATAAACAGCCATGGCATGAATTGGTTTCAACCCTCACCTGTCATACAAAGTAACGTGCAGTAACCTCTTCCCACTTGCCACTTTGTTTCAGAATCAGGTCACACACTTCGCGAACGGCACCTTTGCCACCGCCAGCGCTGGTAACATAGTCAACCCAGGGACGCATCTCTGGAGCGGCATCTGCTACGGCGACAGCAAAGCCAACCCGGCGCAATACCGGCAAATCTATCAGATCGTCTCCCACATAGGCTATCTGCGCGTCGGTAAAGCCTGTGTCTTGCAGAATCTGCTCATAGGGTTCCAGCTTGTTTTTTGCTCCCTGGAAAACCCTAGCGATGCCCAGCTCGGCCGCACGTATAGCAACAATATTCGATTCTCGCCCGGTGATGATGCCCACCTCTACTCCAGCGCGCTGCAACAATTTAAGGCCATGCCCGTCACGCACATGAAAGCGCTTAGTCTCAACGCCATTGTTGTCGTATGCGATTCCGCCGTCAGTCATCACTCCGTCGACATCCAAGAGTAATAGACGGATGTTTTGCAGCTGTTTTTTGATCATACCACACCCGCCTTCAGTAAATCGTGCAGATGGACAATCCCAACGGGGATGGACGATTCATCGGTTTCAAACACAAATAGCGATGTAATTTTATGCTCTTCCATGCGCTGCAGTACTCGCGCTGCTAGGTGCTGGCGCAACACCCTTTTGGGGTTTGTACTCATAACCTCTTCAATACTGCGCTCTAGGCAATGGGTGTTTTCTTCCAGACAGCGGCGCAGATCTCCATCAGTAAACACCCCAATCAGGCTACCGTCAGCTGCCGCGACGCCGGTCACCCCCAATTTTTTGTTGGTAATTTCAAACAGCGCCTCTTTTACCGATGTATTTACAGGCACCATGGGAATTTCTTCACCACCATGCATAAGCTCTTCAACCTTAAGAAGCAAGCGCTTGCCCAGCGCCCCCCCCGGATGGAATAGCGCAAAATCTTCAGCTTTAAAATCGTGCAATCTGAGCAAGGCCACGGCCAATGCATCCCCCATGGCCAGGGTTGCGGTGGTGCTAGCGGTGGGCGCCAACCCTAAGGGGCAGGCTTCCTGTTCAACCGAGATATCCAGAGAAACGTCACCGGCGCTGGCAAGGGTACTCTTCATATTTCCACTCATGGTTATAAGTCTCAGCCCTAGACGCCGAACAACAGGAAGAATCTTGATAATCTCCTCAGTTTCACCGGAATTTGATACCGCCAGAACTAGATCGCCCTTCATGAGCATTCCCAAGTCACCGTGAATCCCTTCGGCTGGGTGTAGAAAAAAAGCTGGAGTTCCGGTAGAAGCCATGGTCGCAGCAATTTTCTGACAGATGAGCCCGGACTTGCCCATTCCGGTTATCACTACCCGCCCCTTGCACGCGGCTATCAATCTTACTGCTTCACAGAACACCGCATCAACACGGTCCACAAGCGCAGATACCGCCTTAGCTTCTATCATTATGGTTTTTTTTGCATCCAGGATAAGATCTTTATCTTCAAGCATCTTTTTTTACCACCCTGTCGATGTCAAGCAATGGCTGGAGCATCGCCTCCAGATCGCGCAAATAGAGGGAATTTGGACCATCACAGCGCGCCTTATCCGGATCATCGTAAACCTCCCAGAACAGTCCATCTACGCCAACTGCAACCGCCGCACGGGACAATGCCGCGACATATTCACGCTGACCACCCGAATGTCCCCCAGCACCACCTGGAAGTTGCACCGCATGTGTGGCATCGAACACCACCGGGCATCCAATGTTGCGCATAATAGGCAAAGAGCGCATATCAACCACCAGATTGTTATATCCAAAACTAGCGCCCCGCTCAGTGAGCACTATATGTTCATTACCGGTAGAACGGATCTTATCCACCACATGCTGCATGTCCCATGGAGCCTGAAACTGCCCCTTTTTCACATTCACAACTTTTCCGCTTGCGCCTGCCGCTACGAGCAAGTCGGTTTGGCGACACAAAAAAGCTGGGATCTGAATGATGTCGAGAACATCTGCCGCAAGTTTGATCTCCGTTACGGCATGCACATCAGAAAGAACCGGCACGCTAAACTCGTCCTTTATTCGCGCTAAAATTTCCAATCCTGCCTCTATCCCAGGCCCACGAAAAGAATCCACTGAAGTACGATTGGCCTTATCATATGACCCTTTAAAGACCAGTCCGATCCCCAGGCGTGAACAGACCCCTACAAGAGCGGCAGCAATGCTGCGCGTTTTTTCCAGATCTTCAAGCACGCAGGGACCGGCGATTAAAACAAAACTGCCGTTGCCCCCAAGAGTTACGTTGCCAACCTGAACTTTATTGACCTGCATCAGCACTCCCTTTCGCTTGATACCGCTTCGCTATAGTGCAGGCAAGCCCCAACGAAGGATTCAAACAACGGATGAGGGTCCATCGGGCGGGAGCGAAACTCGGGGTGGAACTGACACGCCAGAAACCAACGAAGCTGCGGCAATTCAATGATCTCGACCAGATTATTTTTCGGATTCATTCCCGAAATTACTAATCCAGCCTGCTCAAGAGTTTTACGATAGGCATTATTAAATTCGTAGCGGTGACGGTGGCGCTCGGAAATGGTTTTCTGCCCATAGATGCGATGCGCCAAACTCCCTTCCACCATTTCACACTGATATGCTCCAAGGCGCATGGTTCCCCCAACGTTGTCGAGGTTTTTCTGTTCATCCATGATGTCAATCACAGGATTTTTGGCTTCTACCCTGAATTCAGCGGAGTATGCATCATCAAGATTGCTAATATTACGTGCAAATTCAACAACTGCCATCTGCATACCCAGACAAATGCCGAAGAATGGGATGTCATTTTCCCGCGCATAGCGCACCGCAGCAATTTTCCCTTCGCTACCACGCGCGCCAAAACCGCCAGGGACCAGGATCCCATCTACGTCGGTAAAAGAATCGCCGATACCGTGGCGCTCTAGAGCTTCCGAATCAACATATTTAAGATTTACGCGGCAATCGTTAGCGATACCACCATGAATAAGCGCTTCAGAAAGGGACTTATAACTCTCGGTAAGTTCTACATATTTACCTACAATGGCGATGGACGTTTTCGTTGCTGGTTCCCTAACGCGGCGGACGATATTTTTCCATACCGACAGATCTGGAGCTTTAGTCCAAATCCCTAATCCGCTAACAATGCGCTCATCCAACCCTTGATCATGATAAACCACCGGAACTTCATAGATGGACTCAACATCTCTAGCGGTTATAACAGCCTCTTCCTTAACATTGCAGAATAGGGCTATCTTACTTTTCATATCACGTGGAATTTCACGGTCGCAGCGACACAGCAGGATGTCAGGCTGAATTCCGATTTCACGCAGCTCCTTGACGCTATGCTGGGTAGGCTTGGTTTTCAACTCTCCAGCTGATTTCAGGTATGGAACCAGGGTCAAATGAATATACAAAACATTTTCGTGTCCTAGGTCGGTACGAAACTGGCGAATCGCTTCGAGGAAGGGCAAGGATTCGATATCGCCAACCGTACCCCCAACTTCAACGATGGCAAGATCCGCGCCGCGCGCATTATCGATAATTTTAAGTTTGATCTCGTTAGTAATATGGGGAATTACCTGTACAGTGCCCCCAAGATAATCTCCCCGACGCTCTTTACGAATTACGCTGTCATATACCTGTCCGGTGGTAAAGTTGGACTTTCGTGACAGACGCGCTGAGGTATAGCGCTCATAGTGACCCAGATCCAGATCGGTTTCGGCACCATCATCGGTGACAAAAACCTCACCGTGCTGAAAAGGGCTCATAGTACCTGGATCAACATTAATATATGGGTCAAGCTTCTGCATAGACACGCGTAAACCACGGGCCTCCATCAGTGCTCCTATTGAAGCAGCAGCTAAGCCTTTACCTAGGGACGAAACCACCCCCCCAGTTACAAACAGAAACTTGGTCTTCATCTGGTGTTCTCCTGCGTTTTTAACGTAATATTCAATGGATAAGCGAAGTATTCGAAGCTACAGCAAAAGGGATTAACAGTACACTTTATGGGGTTAAAAGTAAAAAGCAAAAAACCGATGCCACACTAGGGCCACATCGGTTAAAACCTAAAGATATGGGCCAGCTAGGCACGTATCTTATTAAGACAGTTGAGTTTATCGGCATTGCCCCAACAGCGCAGCTCTTACCCTCTCCAGGTCTTCTGGGGTATCAACTCCCATACTCTGATGTTCGGTCAGGGCCACGTGGATGCGGTAACCATGCTCGAGAACACGTAACTGTTCAAGTTTTTCTGCCTGCTCCAGTACCGTAGGCTTTAAGTCAGAATAATGCAGAAGAAAATCGCGCCGGTACACATAAAGGCCGATATGCTTGAACCCATACACCCCATCCTGTTGAACCGCAGAGTCACGTGTATAAGGAATGGGCGCACGGGAGAAATATAGCGCGTAGCCATTTTTATCCGTAACCACCTTGACCACGTTGGGATTGGCAAAATCTGCCGGATTATAGATTGCCGTCATTAGAGTACCCATGCTGATATCTGCCTGTGCGCGCAGCGGAGCAACTGCGGCATCAATCATGTCCGGCTCTATCATGGGTTCATCCCCCTGCACATTCACTATCAGATCTACACCATCCAGAGTTTCGGCCACCTCAGCCAGTCTATCAGTGCCGGTTTCATGCTCTGCAGAAGTCATCACCACTCTAGCACCAAAAGCACGAGCTGCTGCAAAGATACGCTCATCATCAGTAGCTACAATTACGTCATCGACCAACTTAGCTTTCAGGCTACGCTCATAAACATGCTGCAACATGGGCTTACCATGAATATCTGCCAAGGGCTTGGCAGGGAAGCGAGTCGAAGCATAACGTGCCGGAATTATTGCAATAACCTGCATGAAATCTCCAAAACAGCGGAAGAAAAAAGGTAAGTATATCTATGGCTTTGTCTCTATTTTTTTTGACACGCAGGGCACTGACCATAGATTTCTAAGCGGCGATGCGACAAAGTATAGTTGTGTGCCGACGCGGCTTTCTGCAACAAAAGATCAATCTGCGTATCTTCAAACTCCACAATGCGCGCACATTGCTCGCATATCAGGTGATAGTGGTGCTCCTCACCGGTATTGGCTTCATATCTAGTCTGACGATCACCGAAGTGACGTTCCGCCGCGATGCCACTCTCCGCTAACAATTTCATGGTTCGATATACGGTGGCGTAACCTATATTCGGATGTTTTTTTCGCAACCGAATATATAATTCCTCAGCAGACAGATGCGAAGGAGAAGATAGGAAGGCATCCAGTATAGTTTTTCTCTGGCGGGTAACCTTTAGCTTATGTTTAGCCAGATATGCGCGAAACTGTTCCTGCACTGAATGCATTCAATCTCCTGCGTTTTATAAGAGAAAACAAAGCGACTGCTAACCTAAGAAAATCTCTGCGCTGGTGACCCTAGTACAGCAGAACTACTAAGATAACTTTGGGCGCTTCGCTTACAGCACCTCTACAAACTGCGCAGGAAATCTACCACACCGGGCTGCATCCAGTCGATTGCACCAACTACATGTTCGACGATATTACCGTTACGATCAACGATAAAGGTCTCGGGGAATCTGGATACACGGTAAAGACGCTGTACTTGCGCTTGTTGGTCAAACAGAATCGGGAAGCTGTGTGCCTTATTAGTAAGAAAATCCGCTACTGCCTTTGGGCCATTTTCTTCTATATTAATCGCAAGCAGTTCTACTCCATGAGGTTTAAGCTGCTTATAGAGCTCTTCCATGGAAGGCATCTCCTGACGACAAGGTGGACACCAGGTTGCCCAGAAATTCACCAGCACCACCTGTCCGCGCAAATCAGAAAGAGTGACCTTCTTGCCCTGCATATCAATCAGAGTGAAATCAGGTGCCACCTTCGCTGCTGCCGCGGTTTCCTGAGCCTGAGTCTGGGGCTGGAAGGTGTCAGCCTTATCACACGCTGTTACACCAAAAAACATAAAACACAAAACCATAATGCAACCGATGGCTTTAAAAACGCTGTTAAACATCTTTGAATTCCTTGTAAATAAAATTTGAGTTAAATGCTGCGTAGCCGACAAAATCGGCCCGCAAGAAACTGCCTTTAATTACCGCCCATACCTAGCACAATGGACAATTTTTTTCACTTGAAAATGTCCTACCCTACCTTCTTCTCCGTATCGCTCCACCCTACCCCAGCCCACTATTTATCCAACTACACAAGCAGACGTAGCTCTTTGCACCATCAGCCTTAATATATTGACCACAAAGCAAGGACTGTGGAATACTTGCGCGATTGTATATAATTCTCTTTTCTGGCTGTGAATATCAGGGTATATGCACAGGGGAGCGCCATGCACGCTGGAGCTAAACCACATGCTAAGTGCGCATGGTAGATATAGGAGCAAATGTGGGACGTTTATTTACCGCTTTTCCTGTCGGCGAACGCTTAATTATTGTTCCCGAACAGGATGTCACCCTCGCAACACCGAACCACGCCCCTGCGCCGACACGTCTGAGCCTAGTCATGTCAGCAGGTGCTTTCGGTTCTGGCGAGCATGAAACCAGCGCCAGTTGCTTAGAAGAGCTGGAGCAGCTGGGGAACTTGCACGGCAAAAAAGTTCTGGATTTAGGCAGCGGCACCGGCATTCTTGCAATCGCCGCGTTAAAACTTGGGGCTTCATCAGCTCTATGCGTCGACATCGAATCCAAAGCGGTAGAAACCTGCAAGTACAATAGCAAGCTCAATCAGGTTGAGGATCAAGTGCAACATTGTTGTGGCACCATTGCAGATATCGGCGCCGAAACGTTCGACTTGATCATTGCTAATATCTACGGAGACATCCTCATCGATATAGCAGCGGAGCTAGTGCCGCTCGCAAACCCCGGCAGCATAATTCTACTTTCCGGCATCTTATACGAGTACAATTTTGACGTACGCCAACACTACCAGCGCCAGGGCTGCACAGTGCTTAAAAACCGAATGCTTAGCGAGTTTAGCACCATATTGCTTCTGAGCTCACAGATTAAAATTTAAGCACTCCGCAAACTTGGCTGTTACGTTAGGAACGGCAAGGGTTGCGCTTTTCGACATACGTCACCGGGATCAACGGGGTTCTTTTTTGCGATAAACTCATCAAACATAGTCCGATCAATGGTTTCCTCAGCCAATAGCAGTGCCGACAGTTCCTGCAAAATCACTCGATTGCTCGCAATGATTGCAGCAGCGCACTTTTCCGCCTGTTCCACGAGAGCCCTGATCTCCTGATCGATAATCCACGCGGTTCGATCACTGAAATTTTTCTCCGATGCCAGCTTGCGCCCTAGGAATGGGTGCTCCTCTCCCCGGGGGTAACTTAAGGCTCCAAGAGCCTCACTCATTCCCCACTGACACACCATTTTTTCCGCCAGATCCATCACCTGTTTCAGGTCGTTTTGAGCCCCAGTGGAATATTCTCCAATCAGCTCTTTTTCTGCCATCCGCCCACCAAGCATGACACACATCCGCCCGAGCAAATAGCTGCGCGGGTAATAGTAGACATCATCGTCCGGAAGTTGCTGGGTAAGACCCAGTGCTTGGCCGTGGGGAATTATGGTTATCTTGTGCACCGGATCGGCTCCGGGCAGCAGACGTGCCACCAGAGCATGGCCCGACTCATGTACTGCGGTGATACGTTGCTCAAGCTCTGATAGAATCAACTTACGTTCCATCCCCATGAGCTGCCGATCCTTGGCGCGCTCAAAATGCTCATTGCCTACCCGCTCTGCATTTTCGCGCCCAGCTATCAGGGCTGCTTCATTGCATAAACTCTCAAGGTCAGCACCAACCATGCCTGGCGTCCCTTTGGCAATCGCATCTAAGTCAATATCATCTTCCGTAGGTATATTGCGGGTGTGAACGCGCAATATTTTAGCCCGATCGCGCCAATCTGGCCGCCCGATAACCACTTGACGATCAAACCGCCCTGCGCGCAGTAGCGCTGTGTCCAATACATCGGGGCGATTGGTCGCAGCTATAACAATAACTTCATCATTTGGGGTAAAGCCATCGAGTTCTGACAAGAGCTGGTTTAAGGTCTGCTCGCGTTCGTCATTCCCCCCTCCAAGGCCGGTGCCACGCGCACGGCCAACAGCATCTAGCTCATCGACAAAGATAATACTTGGGGCATTTTTTTTGGCCGTCTTGAATAAATCGCGCACTCGGCCCGCCCCAACACCGACAAACATTTCTATAAACTGCGAAGCCGAAATGCTGTAAAATGGCACCCCCGCCTCACCCGCTACGGCACGAGCCAGAAACGTTTTACCTGTTCCCGGAGATCCGGCCAGAAGAATCCCGCGCGGAACTCTTCCACCAAGGCGGGCGAAACGCTGCGGATCACGCAGATAACCTATGATATCGCTTAACTCCTGCTTTTCTTCCTCAAGACCGGCGACATCCGCAAATGTCACACCTTTTTTATCATCAAGATACAGTTGTGCACCAGACTGCCCCACCTTCCCCATCATATTTCCGCCTATGCCACCTTGACGGCGCATCCTGGCAATGAAAAACCACCATACCCCGATAATCAAAACCCAAGGGAGTAGACTCAGGATTATCCTAGCCCACACAGGTGTATCTTCAACAGTTTTGGCTTCAATGGCAACACCACGCTCTTCGAGCAACGGAAGCAAGCCTGGATTATCCACCTGCGGCAATGTGAGTTTAAAACGGATATACTTGCCCGCCGGTGTCTCAAGCTGCGTGCCCGTCTGCGGTGAAGGTTTAAATATCCCGCCTGGCGCGTCTTGTAGCTCAAGGGCGATGGGGGTTTTGAAACGTCCGCTTAACGTCTCACCTTCAAGCAGAACCTCTGCCACCTGATCATCGTTCAGGATCTGTTTAAAACGGCTATAAGATATAGCTGCCTGCGGTTCCTGCTGCTGCGAAGGGAAAAAATATGCAAATGCTCCGTTCAGAACAATAATTGCAAGCATGAACAGCACTACTCTGTTCCAACTAGCTTTCATAGACTACATTCTCTCCATCATAATGGATCGGGGTAAGACTTGCCTCGTTGACTTTAGCTCAGAGGTGGCAACGGCTACGCCAACATCTTAGCAAAGATTGTCTGCAGTATCACGAAACGCTACCTAAAAAGCAGGCCCCCCTACCTGTCAGGATTTTATTTTTATATTAAGCAGCCTTACTATTTCCCCTGGTTGCGTAGAACGCATGACACGTGCAAAGGTTTGAGGGTGCTCCGGACTTAAAGTGATAGATAGCTTCGTTGGATTTTGAATGAAATCTGCCAGTACCTTTATACTTTGGCGGGTAAATTCGTCGGACTGCTGCTCAAGCAATATCTCTACATTGTGGGCAAACATCTCCTTCATGTCCTCAAGACTCATACCGCTATTCTGCGCTTCCACTTTCATAAAACGATCCACAAGAGAAGCATCAGTATATTCAACCCTTGCAGCGTGGAGCATAACCTGGGGCAAATTGAATAAAAACGCTATGGGCATCTTTGGGTCATAGGCGATGCTGCCAAGCTTAAAGCTCAACTCCAATTGCCCCGCATTGTCGGCTCCAAAACTTAAACGCTTAACCGATAGTTCTTTCTTCTCGATATTATATTCGTAGCCTATGCCTACATTGGCCAGCAAACTCGAATCATACCCAAGACGACTAATCAACTGTGCGCTATCCGAAGAAAGCCCATTCACGCTAATTCCTGTGAACAAAACATCCATTTGGGCAGGGATCTCAGAATACACCGCAATATTGCTCATTGATATTTGCGCGATCTTGATTGTCTCCGACGCATTCACTGGCTTTATAGAAACGTCATTTAACGTCACACCACTATTCAGTAAATTCGCCTTTACCTCCTGGTAGCCAATGTCAGCATAAGAGCTAAGCTCAGCCGCAAGAACGCGCACTTGCTCCTCTACTTGTTTATCTGCGTAGGCTTGCACCCCGATTCCGGCTACCATTGCGATAACACAAACAACACTTAAAATGATTCCTGCTTTTTTACCCATTTTTCTATCCCTTGGTTCTAGCAAATTTTCAAAACATGTCGAAGAAACCACCATATGAAGAAACAATCGGTAACTTTAAATTCACTTTTTCAGTATTGCAAAGGCTAAATCATGCTATCAACCATAAAGAGTCTGATAAAGCAACAACTGTTCTGTAAATTCAAAACTTCTCTTTGGAGCGATTGTTGATCCTTAAAAAGTCAAGTAAACTCGGCCAGTTTCCCACTCTTCCGATATCTCCATCAGCACGGCGCTGACGA
>JAQUDG010000121.1 GCA_028685815.1 Desulfuromonas sp. | reverse complement strand
GTGCGATTAACTGTTTGAGTATAAACACCGTTCAGTTGCCGCATTCCAGCAGAAAGGTTCCCCTCGGGAGTTTCAATCAAAAGATGATAGTGATTATCAATCAAACAATAGGCATGGCAAACCCAATTGTAGCGCACGATTACTTTTTTCGAGAACACGCAAAAACGTATATCGATCATCATCGCCATAAAAAATAGATTCTTGACGATTCCCACGAGCGGTGATGTGATACAAAACGCCTTCATATTCTATGCGTAATGGTCTTGACATGATTTGATGTTATTATAGGAATGTTGCGTTGCAAGACCTGACTCCCATGACTTGTGTCGAGGCAAATATTCGCCGCATCAGCCGAGATCGCACCAGCGTGGCCCTGTCAAACTCGTGTTTATTCACGTTTGTCAACGTCGATAAAAATCTGGTGCCGCAGCCAGTTCCAACCATCTATCCCACCACGTACAGTGAAGATGCTCTCTATTTGCAGGCATACCGACGCAGTAAGGGGGCTGGGCGGCATCAACACTAAATTGGGAAACAAGGGCTAAGCTACGTATTAGATGTCAACGATGGGGTTTTTACCCGGTTTTAGCTGTTTCATTTCATTTTCGATACTCATCCAAGCCTGACACCATGGATACTTCAACTTAATACCGATTTATACCGTCCACGAAACAACTGGCCATCCAACCCATGTTTGCGATTGGCACACACAGCCCAGTTTCAATATCCGCCGCAGGATGGAGATAAGGGATATCAAACTTTTGCTGAACTTGATATTGCACAGGTGCCCTAACGCAGCAGAACCCTGTGAACAAGACTTTTTCCAAAAAGGAGGATTATATGCAGGATGCACTTCTCAAAGCGATACAAGAGTCAGATGTCAGCGTAGCCCAAGCCGAGCTGGAGGAAAAAAAGGAACAGGGGATGGATGCGTGGAGTATTCACCTTTCCCTGTTTGAAACCGCGCAATGGGTAATAAATCCACCTTTCATCAACCCGCATCTGCCCAAAATGCATGCAGTGTGCCGCGAGTTCAAGCCACTGCTAGAAAAAGAGGACGTTCTTCCACTCGTCAGGCTCGAAGTGAGTGAGTATACGCGCCGTCCCAAGATGGAAAGGTTTGCCCGCCCCAGACCTCCCTTGCCAGCCACATCCTTCGACGCCATTGAAGCGGCCATCCGCAGCAAAGACGCCAGAGAAGCGGCGCTGCTGATGGAGTCTTTTCTCTCTTTGGAGGGGACGGGGGAGCTGTCTCGCAGGCTGTTACTGCTCGGTGGAGGAAGTGACGAGCTCAAAGCCTCACTTGGCCACTCCATCTCCTGCACCGCCTTTTTACTCCTCGAAATGGTGGCTCGCGCTGACTTCGACCACTGGTCCACCCTCGCGGTGCTGGCTGACTACTTCTGCAAACTGAAACTCGGACCGCACGCCGGTTCTTATATCCCGGGGGCGCCTGCTGCCGAAGAAACCATACAGAACCATATGGCGCGGGCCGTTAGCGGGACCGGCATCGTGAACCTCCACCACCAGATCACCATTTACGCGCTGGAGCGGGTACGTTATCTATTCACCACCGAGGAATACAATGATCTGGTTAATGCTTGGGTAGTTTTTATGGGTGACAAAGATGAAGAACAACCGGCGCTGCACTTCATGGAAGGTGGATCGCCAGCAAGCTATACCCAGTTTTACCAACTGTTTGCAACGCTCGAAACCGAACCCGTTGTTTCCGCACTGCTACCCATGCTGGACTCACCCGAGGGGCGGCGCAACATGGGACGTTTCCTTGTCAAAGGGGTGTGCGATTTGTATCAGGGGAAATACAATCCGCATCAGCTGACCGGCCTGGGATCGACCATATGGGTTATCCACAGATTTCATGAGCAACAATCCATCGCCAGTAGTGCGCTGTTTCAGTTCGTCGACTATTTTTTTGCCGCCTTAAAAGACAAATAGCACATCAGTCTTCATGAGAAAACACAGTCAACCAAGCTGGAACGTTTTTCCCTGAAGCCGTTGCAGCATAACTGCTCCACAACCACTCTTCGGGTTTGGAACAACTTCCAGCCCTAACCGGATTTAAAACGAGATAACGACACAGCTCAAGAAGGTAGGGTTCTTTTTCAACTGCAAACGATTTGAAACGCCCCTCGAAAACGTGTCCTACTTTAGAATAAGTGCGATTAACTGTTTGAGTATAAACACCGTTCAGTTGCCGCATTCCAGCAGAAAGGTCCCCCTCGGGAGTTTCAATCAAAAGATGATAGTGATTACCCATCAAACAATAGGCATGGCAAACCCAATTGTAGCGCACGATTACTTTTTTTGAGAACGCGCAGAAACGTATATCGATCACCATCGCCATAAAAAATAGATTCTTGACGATTCCCACGAGCGGTGATGTGATACAAAGCGCCTTCAAGTTCTATGCGTAATGGTCTTGACATGATTAGATTTTATTATAGGAATGTTGCGTTGCAAGACCTGACCGTTCGCAGTATAGACGATTTTAAAAAACTTGATGACCTGTCGGGCATTACCCCCACCCTGCCCCTCCCCCCACGATGGGGAGGGAATAACTTCTAGATCCCCAAACGCGCGAGACAGGCCACCACTGCGGTCTCCACATGCAGGATGCGCTCGCCGATGGAAAAGACCTTGAAGCCGCGCTCTTCGAGCATGGAGACCTCATACGGAATCAATCCCCCTTCGGGGCCGATGAACAGGACGCGCTTTCCAGCTCCAGCATGCGGCCATCCTTGCGCGCCGCCGGGATGCGCCAGGAGGCGCTCGCGCTCGCCACACAGGGTGTCCAGCTCATCCTCGACAAAGGGTTTGAAGAGGCGCTTCCGTTCCACCGTTGGGAGGATGGTGTCGCGCGCCTGCTCCAGCCCCAGGCACAGGTTATTATGCAGGTTTTCCTCTTCGAGTACCGGGCTGTTCCAGTAGCTCTTATCCACGCGCCAGCTGTTGACCAGCACCAAATGTTTGACCCCCAGGGTGGTGAGCGTCACGAGCAGGCGTTTAAGCACCTTGGGGCGCGGCAGAGCCAGAATCAGGGTGACAGAGTTTGGCAGCGGCGCAGACTCAGTAAGCTCAAGTTCCATCTCCACGCTGGTGCCATGGATATCCAGCACCCTGCCCCAGCCCATGCGACCCTGAACCTGCCCCACGCGCAGCCTGTCTCCCACCTTGCTGCGCAGCACGGAAACAATGTGATGCCCCCTGCGATCGGTGAGAACGGCTCTTCCGCTGGTTATCTTATCTTTTTCACTCAATAAAATTAGGTTCAATAGTCTTATCCGTTTACGTCCTGAATCCAGACTTAATTCTGGCTATAGAGTAAGCCGCAAACATACTAATTACCGCATAAATATGCTGAATTTCAATCACGGAAAGAAACATATGGATATTTTACACAGTTGAGGGGAAGCGGTGAACGAAATCAGGGTCACCCATTAAAAGGCTGCTGTCAGTCGAATAATGCCGCCCTATATGATCTGCAATCTCCTTGAGTGTATAGCCATAATCCAGATGGCCTTCTTTATCGCTATGTTTCTCTGTCGTTTGTTTGAAATACCGGAAAACAGCTCATCGAGACAGGGGAGTCCAACCAGCTTCTGCTGCCGCGAGATCTCTTTGACTTCGGTTTTATCCATGAGATAAGGAGCCATCCTGCTGGCAAAATCCTGTCTGCCCAGAATGGTTTATGCATGACCTGACCCTATGGTTTTTTGTCTGTATGATCATGTGCTGCAGAAAGTACATAACCAATTAATCTGTAAGGACGCGGACCAGATCATAAAACGGACTCAAAAACATGCCTGACAGGCTCCATCCGCTAATGAAGAATACTGATAATAAAAATGTCCTTTTTTCGGGAACGATAAAAAATGACGTGGTGATGGTAATCGTACCGACGCAGCCCCTTAGCTATCTCGGGGCAGTCATAACCCATGTACGGCGAGGTGGCCAACAAGCGGAAGGTGCTTTCCAAATGGTCGGTGTAGGCATCCGCCTGCAGAACTCCATAATGGAGCAGCGTGTATTCATAAATGGCAGCAAAATCCTCAGCAGCGAGATTCGAGAGCCTATACATTGTGTTTCTGTTTCTGTTTCACCTGAACCGCAATATCACGCAGGGAAAGCTCACTTTCACCACTGTATTCTCCGGCAGCTACAGCATTTCTCAATGCAGTGATCTGGTGCTCCTGTTGTTCAAGCAACCTCAAAGCGGTACGAACGATTTCACTGGTCGAGCCGTAGCGTCCATTCTTAATAAGTTCTCCGATAAATTCATCGAGCTGAGTCCCAATGGTCACACTTGTTGTTCTGGTAATTACAATCTCCTTATGTGTTAATTGCCAACACAACAGTAGTAATAACAGTCTTGATCGGCAAAGACATCACAGCCGCCATTGCCGCTTTGCATGACGTGGTAAAGTGCGCCGGGATAATGGATACGAGGTTTGCGTGGCATGGGGGAAAGATTGCATCAACTTACCATTTTGCAAGCCTGACACGATAGTTTTTCAAAGCGCCTTCAAATTCTATGCGTAATGGTCTTGACATGATTAGGTGTTATCATCGGAATGTTGCATTGCAAGACCTGACCCCTCTGATTGTTTTCGAGCGAGGCATCAATAGCTTTAAATATCTGAGAATTCAAAACATGGTCTGGTATAGCAGGCAGGTCGATTCCGATTTGGAGGATTTTCTCAAGGTAATCTCTCCCCGGAATTCCTTGTTCACCCAATGCTTGTTCGACGCGATAACGGTCGAAAGCCAGGAGATAAATGATATTTGGAAAATTTGCTGTTAATCGAACCAGCTTGAATACATCCCGAATTTCTGGTGTGGATAGTCGATCTATATCATCCAAAATAACAACAATTGGTTTATCTATCTTCTCTAAGGCTTCGCGCACTTTATTTTGGCTCGCTTTAATCCCTTCCTTTTTACGTTGAAGAGTTTTCGAAATGAGGTCAGTTACCACTCGCCCCCGTTCAATCCATGGCCCTATGAGGGGTAACCACCCGAGACCCGAGAAAGTTTCACCGTAGTCCCCGACAAGTTCACCAACTTCAGATAAGTCGGGGCGAAGTTTCAACTGAGCAGATAGTTCTATAAAGAAAGACTGAACGAGTTGGTCTGCACCACTAAACATCCATGGGTTGAATTCGAGCACTGTGACGCCTGATTCTTTGAGAAATACTTGAGACAGATTCACAAAAGACGTTTTTCCAGACCCCCAAGGTCCTAAGACGCCAACCACTACCCCTTCGCTGGGATCGATTGCTAATACTTGCCTTGCAAATGAAGAGGCAGGTTTAACACGGCCAAGAGCGTCTTCCTCTGATTTGGTGATGGGGTTGTCTGCACTTATGCGATCTACTGTCTGATCAACTTGGGGCGTAGCTGGCTGTGTTGTTTCATGGTTCACCGTATCAGCTCGCTTCCGTGAAAATAGACTATGTATCCAGTTCATAGTTTTTGATTTGCCTAACGTTTTTGATAACGGGCGGCGTGCTGACATGTGCGCACCACCAAATTATTCGGATTAAGTCGCAGACGTATCTTCCGTCCGGTTGATTAGATTGTTAACTCTTTGTTTGATGCACTCAATTTCAATTAATATCTCTTGTTCAGAGGGAGCGTCCAGCATTAGTGCCCTGCACTCGTATCTCTTGATTTCTCCTAATACCCCAAAATCAATGAGCTTCCTTACAACTTCGCCATCATTGCTTAATGATGCAAAATAGAACAGGATGACTATGTCATATTTGGTTAGCTGAGAGATTAAATATCGAATGTAGATATCTCGCCCTTGAGCTTCATGTATATGCGACAGAATAAATGCTATATTTTTAGTGTATCGATTTATGAATTCGCCATGCCGTTCCTCGACTTCACTCCATGCCATCTGATAGTAATATTCTCTATCGTCAAAACCTACCTTATAAAAGCTAACGCAGCCAGCATCTTGCAGCGCAGTTCTAATATTCTCATTCTCCGCATCAACGCCACCAAGTATTCCTTTAAGCCACTCCCAACATGCGTTGAAATCTTTTTGTTCAGAAATTGCGTTAAGAAACGTACTCGTGCTTACTTTTACATCGTGGCCAAGAGATCTTTCTGTTAAACTATTGACGATTTTAAAAATATTAGTGTCAGAGATGATGGTTGGGTCACTACAAAGTATTTTTCTTGCCAAGTGTGATGATTGATTTGTTAGATGTTGAAGAATTTCATCTGTCACTAAACGTAGCACTGTATGGGATCGCCAAGCTTTAAATTTGCTCGACTCTGTACCATTCACTATTCCGCTCATCAGATTATCTACTGATTTATAGAAAACCTGATCTTGATTCTGCTTTATAAACTGCACCCCCGTCACATAAATCGAATATGCAACGGCGAAAAATGCCATAACCCCATATACTCCACCCACATACGATCCGAAGGCAGCCCAATCAGAATTTTTTGGAGATAACCCATACCCGAAATTAAAGAAATACAAACCTAATGGAACTACCGCTATGACTATCAAAAAAAATAGGATCAATTTTTTCATTTAATGCTTTCATAGAGTTAACGCCCGGCTCACCGAGCAAATTTTTATTGGCGGCTTTTTTGCGTATTTTTTGCAAAAAAGGTGACGACGGGAATTTGTCCGGTGCAGCCGTTTGTTAGGGATTTACATTGACAACAATCTGCTCTCTAGATAAAGAAAAACGCGCATCATTTTCAGGGAACTGATCAATAAAGAAAAATCTTTTTCTAAGCTTATCAAAATGCTGATCTTCACATGCAAGCCCTTGCTTTACCTGCTGTCTTGCCCATGCCACTCCGCGCGTCTTAACCTCGGGGCTTTTCATAGCCTCAGAAACTAGGTGTTCTACTCTTGCTTTCTTGCCTTTCCCGACACAGTGACTTTTGTAATAGGTTCGATATGCCCTTGAGAATAACCCAGCGGCACTTACAAAATGATAGGTTCGATCCGGGCGATCAACTCCTTCATTTAGGATACTTATAGCTTCATCACCATCGAGATCTGAAAAGAATGACTCGTAAAACCGACCAAAATTATGCTGTATATGCCCAGCAGTTACTTCTACCTCTGGGCCAATTATTGCCCAGAAAGGGGCCGCATCTAAT
>JAQUDG010000021.1 GCA_028685815.1 Desulfuromonas sp. | reverse complement strand
CCGCAATGACGGTATTCTGCTAATTACATATTCTGCAGCAACAAAAGTAAACCTGGCCCCTCTCAGTATCTGTTTGCGTTAACCGCTTTGAAAATCCCTCCCTTCCGACGGCTCAACTACACAATAAAGTTCTTACAATAATCACCGAAAGGCTTACGTTAAATATAAGCCCAACTAAAAGAGCCTTGGTTTTATTTTTGCGCGCTAAAAACTTAAGAGCTAAAAAAGCCACGATACATTTTGATATGACTCCCGAAAGATAGTAGGTTGCATCTAAATCTGATGAAACTACTGCCAAAATCAGAGCCATAGCGAAGAGGAAAAACTCAAAAAAGATATCCAAAACTGAATCAATTGATTTCAGTAGTAAAAATTTTATAGCGACAAAAAAAGCCAACAACAGAAATACGATATTGTCAGCTGAAGCGAATAGCGTTCCGGTGTTGGCCAACTCGTCGGACCAAACTTCTACGTAATAATTTATCAATGCGATTGGCAGCATACTCAGAACACAAAATAAATTAATCTTATCTGGTAGCCTCCAAAACGTAAAACAAGCAACAAATCCAATCAAAACAACAATCAAAAACACTGGGTACACTTGAGAAGTTTCCGACTCTATGGTAGCCAGAGCCACATAAAAAATCATCCCTGCAACAATAAACAGATCAGCAGCCTTATCCGCATAGTAAGAAAAAGATGACAACCCCGCAGTACATGTAATTTTTGGTTTATCAGAAAGCTTAAAAGTCATCCTTCTTTGCAGCAATAAATTTACAAACCAATGAAGTAACGCTGATCCGACAACAAAAACGAAGAAAAGCCAGTACTCCGGACTATCGCGAAACACCAAGGCCACCAAAGCCCACAACAGTGAGATAGCATAAATCAAAAACACTGTTATTGAATGACTAAACCCCAATTGCATAATTTTGTGATGAAGGTGAGCACGGTCTGCAGATAAAACAGATCTTCCACTCAAGGATCTCTGCAGCATAACGACCAAGGTGTCGACAATAGGCACGGACAGAATCATCAAGGGAACGACAGCGTTTACAGCACCTGGTTCACCTTGAGACAACATAATGGAAATGCAACCCAACAAAAATCCAATGACCAGGCTGCCAGTATCACCCATAAAGATGCGTGCAGGAAAGGAATTGAATTTTAAAAAACCCAGTAGGCCGCCAAGTAAACCTGCGGAAATGGCTAGCACTGGCATGTTCCTCTCTTGAAGACCCAACCAGAAAAAAGCCAACAGAGCAACAACGCTTAATCCGCCTGCCAGGCCATCAAGCCCATCGATAAAATTCAGGGCATTAATCACTCCGACCATAGCAAAGAGTGCGAACAGCCCCCCCGCCCAAAGCGGCAGTATAATATCACCCAAAGCAAAAAGATTACCAAGATCAGTCAGGTAAAGTTGACCGACCATGATCGCAACCAAACAACCTGATATCTGTCCGGCGAATTTCTGCCGCGCGGTCAGCTGATACAGATCATCGATTAGCCCGGTAAAAAAAATCAGCAAAGAGCCCGCGAGTACGCCTCTCACTCCTCGGTCAATATCGACATAAACCAAGACCGAAAAAATAAAAGGGATAAAAATAGCTACTCCGCCGGCTCGAGCTATCGCTCGATTATTAGCCCGCCGCTCTCCCGGGAAATCAATCGCACCCGAATCCATAGCCCACTTGCGAATGGCCGGCACCATGATAAGTGACAAAAAAAAGGAGGTTATAAATATGTAGAAATTGTGCATTAGATACATAACAACACCAATATTATGCACATGATGCCAATACCTTCAAAAAGTCTGCCGCAAGATTCTTACGATCATAGCCATATGAAGTCTCAAGACAATTTTTGCGAAATCCATCAAGAAGAATTTGATTGTTTTTCATCAACATCATGGCTTTACATAATGCCTCGGCATCTTCTGAGCGAAAAACAACACCAAGTTGATAACGCCTCACCAAATCAGCTGATTCACCGGCAACCCCATGCACTAATGGAATCCCCATACCCATTGATTCAAACATTTTTGATGGAAGAGCCCCTGCGAACAACTCAATATTACGCAAATGAATAATAGAAACATCAAGTAGTGACCAATAACGAGACACTTCATTTTTGGGGACAGTAGAAACAAACGTAACATTATTTAAGTTTCGACTGCGCGCGCGCTCGACAAGTTTGGCCTTATTGGCCCCATCTCCAATAAATAGAAAATGAAAATCAAGCTGTTTTAGATTCTTAAATATCTCTGCAGCATCCAATAATGTCTCTAAACCATGTGCCAAACCATGTGTACCGATATAGCCACCAACAAAACACCCCTCTAGTCCTAGCTCTAGGGAGAGTTTTTCATCCCGCGGCAGCGCAAAACAACTTGAAGTATCGACACCATTAGTTACGACTGAGATCTTTGTAGATGGCACCCCTTTTTCAATTATTTTTCTTTTTATGGACTCGGTCACAGTAACAATAGCCTCAGCTTTGTGGTACAGAAAAACCTCGATCCTCTCAAGAAGCCTAATA
Source organism: Desulfuromonas sp. (assembly GCA_028685815.1). Classification (GTDB taxonomy): domain Bacteria; phylum Desulfobacterota; class Desulfuromonadia; order Desulfuromonadales; family Desulfuromonadaceae; genus JAIVHC01. The sequence continues at coordinate 27,018 of JAQUDG010000021.1, read as the reverse complement.
ACTCTAGAGTTCTGCATTGCGCCCACGGCTATAATTGATTCAGGCCATAAATCACGTACTTCAAACACAAAGGGCACCTTTTTTAACCGACTGGCCATAAAAGCAGCGCAGACTGTAAAAAACTGAGGTGATGTGCCAACAACAACATCAACATTGCGAACAAAGGGCGAAGCTAAGGTTGATGAAATCATATATGATATATAATCCAAGACCCTACGGTAAAAGCCTTCATTTGCAGCAATATACGTCCATACACGTATGACACGAATCCCATCAATCCATTCAGATTGCCACAAGCGGTTTCGATATCCGGGGAAAACCTTGCCTTTGGGGAAGTTAGGTGCGCACGTAATTACAGTAACTTGATGCCCTGACTTTACCCATTGTCTTGTATGCGCAAAAGTACGCGTTGCAGGAGCATTAACCTCTGGGGGGAAATTATCGACAAAAAAAAGAATATGCATTGGATCTAAAACCTAGTCACTTGTAGTATATTTGGGCAGTTTTCTAACAATTAACTTTGCAGCTTCGCCAGCCCCATAAAGCCTCAAGCTAGAATCAATCCTTCGCCCATAGTGCCTTCTTGCAGCATCAACAATCTTGGCCTCATCTGCTCCAACCAGCTCGTTGGCACCTGCTTCAACAAGTTCAACCCACTCTGTTTGGTCCCGCATGGTCACACAGGCCTTGCCAAAAAAGAAGGCTTCTTTTTGTACGCCACCACTGTCTGTTAGCACCAAATCACAATGGTCGAGCAGCCAGAGCATCTCAAAGTACCCTACAGGATTGATCACGTGGACTTGCAGATTTAGTCCCTGTTTAGCGATGAGTTGTCGTGCACGGGGATGCAGGGGCAGCACCACCGGGGCCAGGGTGTGGTGCAATTGGTTAAGCGCAGTGACGATGTTAGCCAAGCGCTCAGGACAGTCGGTGTTTTCAGCGCGATGGAGGGTTGTAAGCACAAAGCCTTCAGGCAGAAGGACTTCCTGGGGTGCGCAAGCCTGTTTAGCGAATAACAGAGCAGCATCCTGCATAACATCACCAACTAGGAAAATTCGTTGAGTGTTTATCGTTGACTGTTGATCGTTTTTAGGTGTTTCGACTCCCTCTTTGATAAGGTTTTTTATTGCGATTTCTGTGGGACAGAAAAGAATATCGCTTATCCGATCGGTCAAAACACGGTTAATCTCTTCTGGCATTTGCATGTTAAAGCTGCGCAAACCTGCCTCCACATGCGCCACAGGGATATGCAGCTTGGCCGCTGCCAAAGCGCCGGCTAACGTGGAATTGGTATCACCATACACCAGCACCCGATCGGGCTTATGCTCCAGCAATGCCTGTTCAATTTCGGCTAACATGTACCCGGTCATTGCGCCGTGGTTGCCACCGTGGATGTCCAAATGAATATCTGGTCGCGGTATATTCAACTGATTAAAGAAGATGTCTGACATATTGGCATCAAAATGCTGGCCAGTATGGAGAATTACTTCGTCAATCGCTAAACGTTGATCGTTGATCGTGACGTTATGTTCTGCGATAGCACGAGAAACCATGCTAGCTTTAATGAATTGTGGGCGCGCGCCGACGATGGTGAGTATTTTACACATTACAGACTCTGTTTAAAATTATGGATGGTTTCCTCGTACATGCTAAGCATTGTCTGGATACACACTTCCCAGGAATAGTGCTCAGCCACATGTTGCTGCGCGGCAACGCCCATTCTGTGTCGCAGAGCGGCGTCCAACACCAATTTCTCCAACGCAGCAGCAGCAGCTTGTGGATCTTCACGCGGTACTACGTAGCCAGTTTCACCATCAACCGTCACTTCGGATAAGCCGCCTACGTCCGACACCACCACAGGCCGACCCGCAGCCCCAGCTTCGATGATTGCAACTCCAAAGCTTTCACTATCCAAACGACTAAGCGCCACATAAATATCAAGCTTAGATAGCTCTTGTGGCACCTGAGTATGGGGCACATGCCCAACAAAATTAACCCGATCAGCAATACCTAACCGGTTTGCTAGAGCTTGGAGCTCGGGTGTTTGGTCTCCACCGCCGACTAAACGTAGCTCCAATTCAGGCACTTTGGCATTAGTTGACTGCAATTGGGACAGTAACTGAGCAAAGGCTTCGATTAATGTATCGATGCCGTACTTTGGCTTCATGGTTTTAACCGTACCAATCACCAGCCTTTGTTGCTGTGACGCAGCAACAGGCTCAATTCCTTTGTAATTTCCCAGATCCACGCCAAAAGGGGTAATAACAATATCAGAAAGCTCAGGAGTTAAACTTCGCGTTTCATTCGCCATACAACGACTGGTTGAAGCCACCTGATTGGCAGCACGCAAATTTTTCTTAACCAACCATTTATGCAGAGGTGATTTGTGTGGAAAATCATATATATCACTCCCCCATACAGACAGCACCCAAGGATGGAAATTCACCAAGCGTACTGTTGTGCCATAACCACTGGCATAATGGGCATTCACAATATCTGGCTGGATTTCCTTCACCAGCCTTCGAACTGCAGGAACCATAGTAAAATAACCCAACACGCCCCGGAAAGCGAAAAGGTGAACATTCACCGCCGGATCAAAAGAATCCGCACTGGGCTGCTGCGTAATAACATGAACCTCATGGCCTATCGTGCTAAGGCCATTAGCCCAGCGCACAGTGTGGATGGAGGAAGCGCCGGCGAGTAGAACGATTTTCATTGAGTTAAATCCTTGATCACTTGCTTAGCACGAGCTTCCCATGAATGTTGAGTCGCAACCAACTTTAAATTGGCGATCACACGTGACCAGTCTCTGGTTTTAGATAAGAAAGATTGCAGCAATTCTTTCAAGGCACTTTCATCATACGGTATAGACCAACCAACGCCGTTTTCGTTGACAAATCGTCCGACCAGTGTACCTTCGCTGGCTAAAATAGGCTTCTGGTAGCCTAGGTATTCATAGAGTTTTACCGGCGAAGCAAACTGCCAATACTCTTGCGGCTTAACAAATAAAATCGCGATATCAGCTGCTTGGAGATGCTCTTCCATCACCACACCTGTTGCATGGATTACATGAATGTTTGACGTTAGTGTCGGATACTCGTTTTTTACAGCATGCCACTCGGCCTCACGGGTACATAATGTGAATTCAACCTCTGGCAACTCACGTACCACTGTAAAAAGCTTATGCAACTGGTAATGGCTAGACAAACCACCGACGTAAAATAATTTAAGTTTATCTAAATTTACGGCTACATCTGCGTGTGGAAAACAAGATGGGGTAGCATGCCCTGGTGGCAATGCAGCAAATATATCTGGATTAATCTTAGGTACATAGCCGCCCATTTCAAGTGAAGGCAGATATAACTTCTTCAAAACCTGTTGATACACCCACAAATCAAATCTGTACGCAGTCTTGGCAACAGCCGTTTTTATAGGGCTCAACCCGGCCCCATAACTATCAAAAAGCCAATAAATATCTCGATAAAAAAGCCCTATAGGAATATCATTTTTTGAACAAAATCTCAGAAAAAGCCAGTCAATCAATGGGTGTAGCGGAAAATGGTGAGGATCAGTGAGTACCGTTGGCATGGTTGAAGATTCTGAATACACAAAGTCATATTTTGCGCCATCATTAATATTTTTCTTGATGCGAGCGATACTTCTCTTGCGCTCGCCACTGTAGCCTGTAACCAAATCGACTTCGCAGCCTAAATTTTCAAAGGCAGCAAGCATGCGTAAAGGACGGATACCACTAGCTGACTTGGCGTTACGGTCAAGAGGCAAAGGATGATGAAATATTACATTCATACAATCTTGTCTTCTAGAGAATTCTTACACCTATGTTATCCGACTTAATAAACATCTCAACGCTTCAACACATCGGGAACAATTGACCTTTTTGTACAAATTCTTCGTTTTCGATTTAAAATCACCACAGCAATAACCGATTGCGAACATTCACACAAAATATTTTACAGGGACACTATATCCTTCGCTACGTCTCAATGTGAACCTTACCAACCAAGCCTTGAGTGCCGCGTCAAAACAATAAGCTACACTGGTAGCCCAGGCAGCCCCAACAATCCCAAACTGCGGTACCAGCAAAATATTTCCTACCACGTTGATTGTTACTACACCGATGGCTGAGTACATGTTCCACTCAGGCTTTCCTACTGCCGCAATACAATTAGAGTAAATTCTCGAACCTGCTAATGCAACAACTCCAGGCAATAACCACAAAAATGCAGGTAAGGCTTCCAAGTACTTCTCACCAAACACAGGGCTGATCAACCAATAAAACGCGATAGCAATCACCACACTGGCCAGCGCAGTAAGTCCCGACACTACTAAAAAAACCTTATTCGTCAGTGCAAATAGACCTTTCGGATTTTCATGCATACTTGACAATCTTGGTAATAGCACGGTGCTGACAGCTTGCGAAAGCACCCAAAGCTTTTCTGCGATCTGTACAGCGATCACGTAAATGCCTGTTGCGGCAGGGGTGAGAAATAGGTTTACTAGAAAAATATCAGCCCGATAGTTCACGAAAGTCATAATATTCGACAAATGTGCCCTCAAGCCATAACTGAGAACCTTGCAGGAATAAGTTTTAAATGGGATAGAATTGGCTGTTTGCCTATAAAATGCTTTGCAGCGGTATAGCATTATAAAGACCACAAGTAGACCAGTCAGTTGCCCTGTAATATAAGCCACCATTACACCCAATAGTCCAACTTGAAGGATATAAAGCGCAAACACACCACCGGCAAGGTTGATGTAGGACGGCAGCAGCACGGTAAGGTTGAAGGCTCTAAAGTTCTCCAACCCCTGGAAAATAGTATTCATGTAAGTGAGTAATAGGGTGAGCGGGAAGCTGGCAAGTCCCAACCAAAGCAATCCTTGCGGGATCCCGGGGAAAAGGTTCTCACCCCAGACCAGCATCACTGGAAAAGCGCAGGCAACTCCAACCGTAGCAACCACCAAAGCCAGTCGGAGGTTTCCGGCTAGTACCTGATGGATATCAAAATCACCGCGGCTGACATGATACACCGTGGCTGGCCCCACTCCGAGATTCAGAAAACTGGCAAGCATCGTTGGAATTAGTAAAGCCATGGCGTAGAAGCCGTTGCCTTCCGGTCCGAGCTCTCTGGCGATCAGAACCACCAACAAAAATTGGGCGAAGGAGGCCAGTAGCTGCCGTCCGAGTGTCATTCCAATATTGCGACGTAGCGGTGATGAGGCAACCCCCCGTTTGAGCCTAGTTATAAACTTGCTCATTGGCAGTCAGCCTTAGGCAAATCTTCCGACAAGACTCTCTTATATACTTCTAGCAGTCGAGCTGCCACAGTAGGTACTAAAAACCGAACCTTGGCTCTTTCGGCAATGACCTTACTATTGAAGGCAGAAAGATCTCTGCCAAGATCTAGCACGGCTTTCCCAAGAACTGCCTAGCTGTAACCAGCATACCATCACCCTTTTCCACAATACATACGAACCCCCATAGCGGGTAGCGATAACCGGCAAGACAGCCTTAAAACCTCGGAAGCAACCACACCAAATGTCTCGTAATTGCCATAAAACACCATAATATCGACCTGCTCGGGCAACCAGGGTGCCACTTCCGGCATAATCAGCTCAAGACGCCTTGCTTCAAAATACTCTCTCAGGTATTTTCTGGAATCAATACACCTGTTGCACTTACGAATTGAAGCTGTGTGTTAGCTATCGACGACTTTCTGAATAAATAATTTATAGTTTATTTTTGCATTAAATTTTTTCTTTATGAGCTCTCTTGCATTCACCCTAGTTCTAGTAATATTGTCTGCTCCTATTATTTTTCGAATCCCATAACATATATCTTCAGGGGAACAAAGTGGCGGCATGAGGTAGCCCGTCTCACTATTTACTATATCGGAAACACCCCCAACATCCGGTGCTATGGTCGGGATCCCAAAGCTCATAGCTTCCATAATAGAAACAGGAACGCCCTCCGACTCACTTGAATTGATAAAAACATCGAATTCGCTGCCATCAAGCAACTTCAAGACATCTGTATTGCTTAACTGACCAACAAATCTTGCCTTGAAATTTTTCTGCTTAATATTAATAACTTCATAGCTAAATTTTTCATAAAGAGGTCCTGCTCCGACATGGGTCCAGTCAACCTCAACATGTGCATGAACTCTCGAATACTCGCATAACGCAGCAAGTATCTTATCTATCCTCTTTACAGGCACGCAATACGATATTGACAAAACTCTTATTGTGGACGAGCTAAAGGTGTAGCTAGGCATAATGATTGGAACTTCTACCCCTAATCGACCCAGGTTTAATCTCGCTTTATCAACACTAAATTTTTCTGCACAGTAATTTATTGCCGACTGAGAAAGCAAATACAGCTCGTCGACTCCCGTTAAAAACTGGCGTTTTAGTGGCAAAAAATCAAATTTTGAATTTTCCTCATATAGATCATATCCATGGGCTCTAGAGACGACTTTTGAAACCCTTCCCTTTTTTTTATAGTCAGCGGCTGCATAACATCCAAAGGTGTTCCAATATGAATAAACAAGCACATCACCTTCAATAAGCTTTAATGCATGGTTAAGATTAAACTTTTCTTTCTCAAACAACATTACTGATTTAAAAATATTTAGAAACGCAGCCGCTTTAAAAATCTTTTTGTATGAAACAAATAAATATAATTCTTTCCAAAGATTTTTATGTGCGATCGCCTTAAAGAAAAAAGATAGTTTATCAAAAAAATTCCACTTGTTTATCAAAGGACGAATTATCTTAATATTGTCAGGGATTGGCCGCAACGTGTCATTAAAAACGAGCGGCATGATATAAACATTACAACAAGTCAAGTCTCCCCAATATCTAATCTCCGTCTCCAGAAATTGCTCACCACCTTCGCACGGGAAGTTGTTTGTTAAAATTAATATATTTTTCAATTTTTCGTCGCAACTAGTTCTTACTTTAAAGATAGGATGGAGTGGATAAAACCATGGGCAACATGCTATTAATTACTTACTACTAATAGACTGCGCTGGTTAAATACTTTCCTGAAAAGCTCGGTCACCAAAATTTCATCTTCTCAAAACACACAGTAAATCCACTATATGTGATTGTTCATGCTCCATTAAATAAGGATGCATCGGCAGGCTCATCACCTCTTCAGCCACCTCATCCCCTACTGGCAATTGTGCTGCGGCATCGACCACGGCAGGCTGCTTGTTAAGCGGAATCGGGTAATGCACGGCTGTAGGTATGCCTGCCTCTTTCAGTTTTTTCTGAACCTGCTCACGGTTTTGCACCCGAATGGTGTACTGCGCCCAGGCAGAGGTGTTATGCGCTTCCACGTAAGGCGTTGTATCTACGCCTGATTCATTCAGCAACTGAGTGTAACGTCTGGCAACTTGGTTACGCAGGCTTATTTCTTCGTCCAGCAATTCGAGTTTCTGGAGTAATATCGCTGCCTGCAATGTATCCAATCGGCTATTTACTCCCACTCTAATATGGTGATAACGCCTATCCTGACCGTGGCGGGCGATCTGGCGGATAACTGCGGCCAGTTTCTCGTCGTTAGTGAACAGTGCTCCGCCGTCGCCATATCCACCTAGGGGTTTACTGGGGAAGAAACTAGTGATGGCAACAGTGCTTAAGTTACATGATTTATTGCCTTTGTAGCTGGCTCCAAAACTCTGTGCGGCATCTTCAATTACAGGAATGCCGTGTCTCGCTGCAATGGCATTGATGGCGTCAAAATCTGCACATTGGCCGTAGAGGGATACTGGGATAATAGCTTTAGTTCGCGAGGTAATAGCGGCTTCCAGTTTGGTTGGGTCCAGGTTGTAGGTGCGCGGGTCGATATCCACGTACACGGGCTTGGCACCCAGTAGCGCTACGGTTTCGGCGGTGGCTATGTAGGTAAAGCCCGGAGTGATGACTTCGTCTCCTAAACCAATACCCAGCGCCATTTGGGCAATTTGCAGTGCATCAGTGCCGTTGCCGCAGCTAATGCAATATTTGACGCCGGTGTAGGCGGCTAGTTTTTCTTCCAGCTCGGTAACTTCCGGGCCAAGGATGTATTGGCCGTGGGCGAGGACACGCTGGATGGCAGCGTCAATTTTGACTTTAATACGCTCCTGTTGAGCAGCCAGATCAACAAAACGTATCTGTTTGTTAGAGTTTTTTGTAGACATGGTATGCCTGCTGACCTTGGGCCATTTCTGGCGGCAAAGGGCTATCTTCATTTAGATCCAGACAGCGCAAAAGACCATTAACTTCACAATAGCGCAAACCACTTTCAGGGCAGTACAAGATTTCTTGATCATCAGAAGCTTGCAGTGAATGACCATGGCGGCTCATCCATCCTTTTTGCTTGGCGGGTATGCCCAACATAAGTGCATAATCCGGAACATCACTATGAACAACAGCTCCAGCGCCTATAAAGGCATAGCGCCCAACGGTGATGCCGCACACAATAGTTGCATTTGCACCAATACTGCACCCCCGCCGCAGTAGGGTTTTTTCGTACAAGGTTTTTCGTACCACCTGGGAGCGTGGATTGGTGACATTGGTTAACACGCAAGACGGACCGAGAAACACATCATCCTCTATCTCTACGCCTGCGTAAATAGAGATGTTGTTCTGCACCTTGACGTTGTTGCCAATTTTCACGTAAGGCCCAACCATACAGTTCTGTCCAAATGAACAACCTTCGCCAATTTTACATCCAGGCAGAATATGACAAAAGTGCCATATTTTTGTATTTTCACCTATTTCAACTGGCTCATCTACATAACTAGATTCATGCACAAAAACGCTTTTGGCAACTCCGTTCATGGTTTAACCTTACTGCATAGAGGATGATAGTCACCCCGCAGTGCCGCTTGTCTGGATTCACGAAATTGATGCACAATTTCTACACAGTCGCGCACATCATCAAGGCCGAATCCTCTTCCAGCTAAAATTTCTGTATAGCTCAGTGTATGCAAATCAGTAAAACCTCCTGAGAATTCAAATTGTTCCCCATCGACTGTTATGGAACGAAAGGTAGCTTGGCCAGCTTCTTTAGCTACCTCAGGAAGGTATTCAGCATTAATGCTCAAAAACCAGCGCACACGTGCGTATTTAAATTCCAAATACCCTGCTGCGACATCAGCATTGCGGACATGGCAGACATTTTTTTGTACTGCACCAAAAATATAACTCAGCATATCAAAAAAATGTACGCCGATATTAGTTGCAATACCTCCTGATTTGGCGTCGTCACCTTTCCAACTGGTATAGTACCAACGTCCACGGGAAGTAATATAAGTAAGATCTACATCAAAAACCTTATCAGGGTTATCCTGAATGGATTGTTTAACTTTATGCTTAAGTTCGATAATGCTTGGATGTAAACGCAATTGCAGAATATTATTTATCTTTTTCCCGTACTCTTCTTCTATTTCCTGTAAAGCGTTAATATTCCAAGGATTCAATACCAGTGGTTTTTCGCAAATTGCATCTGCATGAATTCGTAGTGCAAAACGAATATGAGAATCGTGTAAATAATTTGGTGTGCAGATACTGACATAATTTACTTCATTGCCTGCATTTTTACGACGCAGTTTTTCAACATGGCGATCAAAACGCTCGAATTCAGTGAAGAAGTCTGCGTGTGGAAAAAATGAATCCATAATTCCTACGTAGTCGTTTTTATCCAACGCTGCAACAAGATTATTCCCAGTCTCCTTTATTGCTTTTAAATGCCGCGGAGCTATGTAACCTCCTACACCTAGTAGAGCAAAATTTTTCATATCTATAGAATACCTCTATTAAATTCCGACATAACTCAACACCAGTGGAGCAAATAATAACAGCACCCCGCAATGAAGATATCAAAGTAATTTGTCTGGGGGTTGCGGCCTGTCAGGTACAACTACAGGAGAGCAGCCTGCATTAAACCAACGTAGCCTTGAGGAATCAATGTCGAAAACGATAACTATAAATTACGTTGGTCAAGCGGAACCGCGCTGGCAAGACCTACGTTGCCGCTACCAGTTACGGTGATTTTCATATAGGTGACGGAAATTCAAGGTTTACTATTCAACTTACATATTAATGTCAGTTTTTTTAGTTTCTACTAACCGTAAAAAAACACGTTCCAAGGCACTTTCTTGCGGCCTGACCGACTCCACAACCTCTCTGCATTGCTCAGCTTTTTTCAACACAGCATGCAGAGCAGAAGCATAGACAAGTTCTTCTCGAGTTTTGCCGTCTGGATCACGCACCAGCACCTGATAGTGCCCTTCATCTGCTTGGCGCTGCAAATCGATTAAAGGAGCATCTGCCTTAACCCTTCCTTGATCTACAATCAAAACGTGATCGCACACCTGCTCTACATCGGAAACAACATGAGTACTGAAAAAAACTGTCTTGCCGCGCAATTTTTCTTCGCGAATAATATCTCTTACAAGAGCACGTCCCAAAGGATCTAAACCGCTGCTGGGCTCATCCAGTATTAACAAGTCAGGGTCATGTATCAACGCATGGGCCAACCCGAGTCGCTGTACCATCCCCTTGCTGTATCCCCTAACGGGACGATCAGCTGCATGTGCCAGCCCCAAACGTGCTAAAACTTGAATAACAGCAAGGGGGAGAGCATTTTTTGCAATGCCGTGGCAACTCCCAGCAAAATTAAGTATCTCTCTGCCGGTAAGGGTATCGTGAAAGCTCGGATTTTCAGGCAGATAACCCAACCTACGCCTACTTTCAGGCGCAGAAACGCCAAGCCCCATGAGTTTCGCCACACCCTTCTGCGGACGTATTTGGTGCGTAAGGATTTTAATTGTCGTGCTTTTCCCGGCACCATTGGGGCCTAAAAAGCCACACACTGTACCCTGTAAAACGTGGAAGCTAACATCATCCAGAGCCTGAACACGTTTGAACTTTTTACTGCGAAAGCTTTTACTCAAATGCTCGCAAACAATGGGAGTTTCAGTGCTCATTTTGTTTACTCATAAAAATACTGGAAAAATTGCTAGTGCTGTGGATCTTCCCTTTGTCATTTATATAAAAACACCCCCCATATGGGTCAGTAGGTATTTTTTCTAGAAATTTGGTTTCAACAAGAAGATTCAAACTATCGGGAAAACTTCCACGTGAAGCTGAATAGTCTGCGACTGCCTGCTCCAATTCGGATACGGCTATCAGGGCTTTTAACCGTAACGTGTAGATTGCTTTTTCGCTTTCGGTAACAGCGCCGGCCAACATCTGGCGCAAAAACATGATACCTACATCAGTTTGATCAGCTTCGTAGAAATATCGACTAGCTAAAGTAGTCTGCAATTCGCTACCGGAAAGCCGCGCCGCCTGCTGCATATAATGTGCTGCCTCTTTTTTATCCTTCAAAAAATATGCGTAATTAAATCCTAAGAAAAACGGCATATACCAATCCCAGCTACGAAATTGGTAGCCGTATTTCAACATTTTAATCACAGCCTTAACCTGCCCTAAGTCCCATGTGAAAGCGGCTTGGGCAAAGTAGTAGGCGTCCATATTATACGGATCAAGCTCAACTGCTTTAACCAAGGTGTGATACATGTGTTCCATCTCTGGGCGCACTCTACCCTGTTGCTCCAACAAACCACCATAATATATAAGCACCTTCATAGTAAGCAACTGCCCCAATGCGAAGCGGTGCTCACCGGACAATGTTTTTAACACTGTAGAGGCTGGCGTATAGCCTAACTTTATTTGCATTGAACGCTCATGCATGGCTTTATTTAATCTGAATGTAAATACGGAACAAAGCAAAAGCACGAGTAAAAAAATTGTACCCTTCCTTAAACACCGCATGGCTACAGTTCTCGCCGCATAAAGCAAAATGTTGCTAGATACAGTATTACAGTAGAATAGGTCAAACCATAGCCCAGCGCCCAAATCACATCCATCCAGGGCACGGCAAGCCCATATGCTGCATAAACTTGAAAATCAAACGCATGGAAATTAGGCAAAATATAAAGCAGCACTTTTACCAACAAAATAAAACCCTGGCTGTATTCGGCAGGGTTGCTTAACAGGTATTCAACAATCTGGTATGTTGCGCTTCCCGCAATATAAACCCCCAACGTACCAAAAACAGGCAGAAAAAAAGAAGTGCTGAAGACTGAAAAAAACAACGCCCATGCGAGTAAAAGCAAATACTTTGTAAGACCCATAGCATAAGCAACAAGCATCGCCTTCACCGACAAACCCGCATCAATAGGAGAGAACTGCGCTAGCCACATACTTGTCATCAGGCTAATACTGTCCAAACACAGGGCGCAAACAAGTATTACTATTGCCAGCGCAAGGTATGCGCCCAACAAGTATTGACTGCGTGAAAAGGGCAAAGTCAACACAGGTATCAACGTTCGGCGCTCAATCGCTCGACTTAGCGCTTGGGTTCCTAAAAAAACCGTCAGCACCAATAAAAACAAATGAACTAGAGAGTAAGACAGGGTAAAACCAGTTTGCGCAGGCTGGCGCATTGAAAGATTAGCTACTATAGGTGTCATAAACAGAAGAAGGAGTGCAACACCGGCAAAAGACCAAAAAACTCGATCGCGTTTTATGCGTAACAACTCGTGATAAGTAAGTAATTTCAAAGTACGAAACATATTGTCCTCATCATAGTACATGCCAATTTTCATCAAACTGGCTGAGATGAATCAAACCGTTATCGAGAAGCTCGTCAACGCGTTCTGCGTCCAAAGCCTTAATAAACGGTGTGTTTGTTTGGCGACATTTATACAGTACATGACAAAGATGATAAAATGAGTAGTACTTACTTTTATCTGGTTTCTTATCAAAGGCACTCCATGAATATTGCATGGCTTCCTTGTAGTCACCCAGGACATAGTAAAGTCGAGCCATAACATAGTCCATGGTATAAAAGGCGTTCTTCTGAGAATACCGTAAAGCGTAGGGCAAAACGGCTTCGGCATACTCTCTATCAAAATTTTCGAAAAATATGTCGTGAACTACATGTGCGTAGTAACTGTGTTGAAAGCGCCATCCCCCTACTTTATTACTGTTTAACCGATCTAAATGTGCTTGTTTTGCCCAATGTTCAAAAGAGTCTGCTGATTTTATCTCTCCCTGCCTGTAAGCCGTCATGAGCTGGTTTAGCTGTAACATACTGGAAGCCTGAGGAATTAACCAAACGCCAAAAGCACAGACCAATAAAACATAACCCCTCCGCAACCATACATTGCCCCAAAAGCGTCTCAACTCTTCTTTTAAAACGTACACTGACAAAAGGACAAAGGTTACTACCAACATAGGTAAACGAAAGGGATGCGAAAAAAACATCATAATATAAAAAGCTACGAAGGCTCCCGAAATCGCATAAAATTTTTTCCGATAAGCAACCCACACTACATAAAAACAAAAACTGCAGAAAATTACAAATACTGGAAAGCCAAACTCTGCGAAGATATGCAGAAAATCATTATGCGGCCAAATCGTCTGCTTATACATATCGGTGGGCAAATGGAGCATTTGCGCTGCTTGGAGCAGGTAATTACCATAGACTTCCTTCATTCCGCCAAACCCTGTACCGAACCAGAAATGATCCAAACCAACCAATACCGCAGCGCACCAATAAATGAGCCGTGACCATACACCGGAAGAACCCTGAAAGGTTTTATCTGAAAATTCAGTAAATGAGTTTGGGCCTCCGTAAAGATGTGATAGTCCCCACCCTGAAAGGATAATTACCAAAAACCATAATGATATGCACCATGAACGCTTATTATACCTTTGGGGGTAAACAGTGGTAAACCACCCAAACACCAAACCTAAAAGTGCAGCACGACTATTTGTCAGCAGTATAACTGAGGCCATAAAGGTCAGAGGAATAAAACGCACCAGCCACGATTGTTGAGTATCTTCAAACCACTGAATCAACACAAAAAAACCTATTAATAGGAATGCTGCCAAAAGGTTTCTCTGTGCATAAATGCCAAAATAAACTGAAGTAACATTGTGGGGAAACAAATAGGGAAAGTTAGTCAAGAAAGAACCAATATCAGCACGCAGCATTACACACTGCAGCAAACTGACGAATGCCGCACCAAAAGCTGTTAATCCGATAACAAGATACTTTTCCGGGAATCGTATTACAGCTACAATTCCTATAAAAAAAGCGAAAAAAAGCTGGGAGATATTCTGCTGACTATAAAAAATAGGGCACTTCAAAAAGTGCCCCAGAACAAAAAAAAGATTGAGCATTTATTTACTACCTACAATGCACAGCAATATTAGCAGACTATTTCATTTTCCAATTAGTATTAAATGCAGTACTGTCATATGTAGTGCCAGTTGCTAAATCATCAGAAGCTAAATCGCCATCATAACTTTTTTCATACAGACCTGAAACGATACTGCCAGAAGCGTAAACCATGTCGCCTTGCTTGTGAGCAGTTGTAACTATATATTCACTATTTGATGCATTAGTCGAATACTGCCCATCTACGTTTGTTGATAATTTAAAATCTTTGATATTCTTCGACAGCGGAGCGTTTGTTACTTCCGCAGCAAAACCAAATGGCGCAAAGGCAATCAACATTATTAATGTCAACACTAATTTTTTCATAAAAACTCCATATGTGTAGTATTTAAATAATTTAAATCACAAGCAAAACTTAACTTTCACTTGGGTAAACAAACCGATCCGCGTACTGAGCCTCAATATCAGTCATGGAATTCTTCAAATCACTTTGTGCTGCGCTGTTAAAAGCCCTAACCCGGTAAGCGGCAAACTGCGGAATCGCAATCGCTGCCAGGATACCGATGATAGCCACTACGATCAGCAGCTCGATCAGGGTGAAACCCTTTTGATTCTTTTTGAAGCGAAACTTGTCTAGCATAGTGTTACTCCTTTCCTTAAGGAACATTCGTTTCGGGATGAACTATTCATCCCGACTTGTTTAAACCTAGGTTGAAATATTAATCTGTGCTTTCGCTATTTGCCACGCGCCCATAGTACGTAGAAATTAAATTTTTGCAAAGCATATGTTACTTTTTCTGTCGTCTGTGTCTGCAAAAAAACAACGTGGTACTTAGTTAAGTTGGTGCGGATTACTTGGTGTACGCCTATGTTTCTTGCGATATTTTCTACTGTGTGCTGGGACTACTTGGTTTAACTACATAGCAATTAGTTTGCCAACATCGTTGCAGATGATATGTGAAATTAAAATCTTACATATGCCTGTATCATTTCAAGATGTTACATATTTTCTATATACATATATATTCGCATACAAACTCTAGGAAACATTACTCTATCGTGCGATGAGTGACAATTTTTGTCAGTGATACTGGAAGGTTTGCCGATTTTTGCTCCTGCGAGATTTGGCTGTTCAGTGGATACGTGAACATGGACGCACGGCATGCGCCCCTACCGTTGCGGAACGGTTGCCGTCATCCTTGCATACATTCCCCTCCTTACTTAAGGAGGGGCTAGGAGTGGTTGGGTTTTCTCTTCAATTTCAGGAGCGTGATACAAACAAACCACCCCCCGACCCCCTCCTTGTCAAGGCGGGGGAGCAATGCTAAGGGCACGGCACGCCGTGCCCTTACGACCATCATCCTCGCATACCTACCGTCATCCCCCGTCTGCGCGGGAATAACGCGAGACAACGTTGCATTGACCCCCCTCAATCCCCCCTATTTTATAGGGGGGAAGGCTAACGTAGGGGCAGAATCTATTTCTGCCCGATCTGCCCGATCGCGGGCCGATATGGAATCGGCCCCTACCGCTATTTGAACGCATGGCGGCGAATACACCGTTGTATGGTGGATGCCCCGAACGTAGGGGCAGAATCTATTTCTGCCCGATCTGCTCAATCGCGGGCCGATATGGAATCGGCCCCTACGAAATGGTGATGGCGCAGCAATTCTTTATTGTACATAGACAGCATCTTTTTCGATCTGTTTTTTTAGGAATGGATTCATTGTATCCCGCATGCGGATCACATCTACAGGAAGATTAAGATCCTGTTCCAAGTCGGCTTTTATATGCACCACAATATAGGGGTTCGGGGTTTTTATTTTAATCACTATGTCTACATCACTAGCTAAGTGACTTTGTCCGCGTGCGTATGAGCCAAATATACCAAGTTTCTCAATGCCGTATTTTTCTGCATTGCGGAGTTTGTATTCGCGCAGTTTGCGTAGCAGGGTTTCTCTGTTCATGCCGACCTCTTAAGAATATTGGATGTGGAGATGGTAGCAAACGTGGGCGCTTGCCATGCGCCCCTGCGTCGATATGTACGCACAGTGCATGAATATATCGCCGCGTGGTGGATGCGCGAACACGGGCGACCGCGGGTCGCCCCTACCGTTATTTGAACGCACGTCGGCAAATACACCGTTGTATGGTGGATGCCCCGACCGTAGGGGCAGAATCTATTTCCGCCCGATCAGCTGAATCGCGGGCCGATATGGAATCGGCCCCTACGCAAATGGTGATGATGCATGAGGAAAACGTTTCAACAGTGAACATCGGATATCTGCGGATATAGCTGCCCAAATTTCAGGATTTGCAGCGATAATAGCAATTTGCTGGTCAAAATCTGAGAGGAACGAGGTTCCCAAATTTGGAACCCTTTGGTTGTAATATTTAATTATTTGGCGTAGCTCTTCCTCAACAGCTGGATGATACTCAATCTTCATGGTTTGAGACGAGACATCAATTCTACATGAGAAATTGGTGTCACATCCCTATTTTCCATCTCTTCATCCCGACTACGAGCAAGATTGATAACATCCGCATGCGACAGATGGGCTGCACTCACATCACCTTCAAGACTTTCCCATAAAGCTTGAGCCATCTGAGCCCTATCTGCAGAACTCATACTGAGAGCAGCGGCTTTGATCTGGTCTGGGTTCATGGCAACAACTCTTTCTAAAAAAATGGATCGATATCCAGCTAAATCTACAATCCACGTTATCACTCAATTTACTGAATCCACAATTATCAACGCATCAATGCGGTATCAACCACCGGAAGGCTGAATTTCATTTCTCTGCCCGAAGAGACAGGAGGCAAATCAATTCAACACAATATCCCCTGAACTCCGGAGCCCAAACTCTATTCTGAAATCTGTGGCTTTTACGCTAGGAATTAACTGGCGATTGCTTGTGTGGGTTTCGACTATGCCGTAATGTTCCAGTGTTTTAAGGGTACGCGACAGGTTGCTTCTGCTGCGCCCACTCAGGGTTTCGAGTTCTTTAAGGGATTGAGGTTGGTTGTCGATGATTATCTTCAGTAACTTCTGGTTTTCATTGCTCAGTACCTGAGCCATGGACTGCAAACTTTCAAACCATATTTTAGGCTCATGCTCAGCAGGGGTGTACTCGCCCCTGGCGATGGCTATGGTTCTTTTGCGATATTCCTGCTGCGACATAATGCCGATGTTGAAAATATTTTCAGGCATAACTTTACTCCAAATAAGTATCGACAGCTTTCCAGAAATCCTCAAGCAATTGGCCGGCGTTTTCAAATTCGTATGGGGAAACTCGTTCTTGCCGGTGTTCATGATCCCAAGTTACCTTTCTTGCTCCGTATTTTTTGCGCTTCGGCTTAATGGCGTGGGCATTGTCGAATCCAAGCACTCGTCTGTTTTCGCTGTCATGCAAGGTCAGGCTGTAACTGATACCATGCGGGATCTGTTGGCATGGATTTACCCTGTATGCTGCAAATTTTGTCCAATATCCATTTTCCATTGGAAAAATTTCGCCATCCAAATTCAGCAGAGTCTCAAGTTCGATCTGATTCATGCCTTAACCGTTGTTATCAGCTGATGATAATCATACATGAGTTTTCAATTGCGTAAAGGGATATTACCGCATTATTGCCAGTTGCCGTCATTCCCGCCTGCGCGGGAGGCGGCGTTGGTGGTTAGACGGTAAATGTAGGGGTCTTGGCCCTTCTGGTTTCCGCATGCGCGGGAATTGCGCGAGGCAACGTTGCATTGACCCCCCTCAATCCCCCCTATTTTATAGGGGGGAAGGCGAACGACGCGTAGGGGCGGAATCTATTTCCGCCCGATCTGCTCAAGCGAACATGGGCGCATGCCATGCGCCCCTACGATACTGTGTACGCACGCTGGTGAATACACCACCGAATGGCGCGAGGCAACGTTGCGTTGACCACCCTCAATCCCCCATATTTTATAGGGGGGAAGGCGAACGAAGTGAGCAGGGGGGTGTTTGTGTCACACCACCGAATGGCGCATTTACCCCCATTCTACAAACGGATCAGCAACCCACCTACATACTGCGGTTGGAGGTTTTCGGACTTGAGTGCGTAAAATTCATGCTCGAAGATTTCGAAGCAAAATTCGGCGAACGCACCGCTGCCGGGGGCGAGTGATTCGAGCCAGGCGTGGGTCTGTTGGCGCAAATCGGCAAAGTTAGCGTCGGCATGGAGCGCCTGATGCAGGGTTTCGAGCTCTGCTGCTGGTATAGGTTCGGGGGTGGGATCGTGCCCGAGGATTTTGTTGGCGATGGCGGTTAAAAACAGCTCCGATAGCGTGACTTCGCTGGCTTGAGGCGGAATGCAACCATCCAGATCGAGTTCGTCCGGTGCGGGGATGTTGAAGACCCCTTTAGCGCCAAACAGCGGCAGCAGAGCTTCAATGGTGCCGAGTTCGGCGCTGACGGCCTTGACATCGCTGTAGTTACGAAAGGGGCGTTCATCGGCGCGGGTGGTGGTCTCTACCCCGGAATAAAAGCGCGGTTTGGGATGTTTCAGGGCAGCTATCAGGGCAGCATCAGGGCCATCGAGGTATACCCCTGCTGGAGATTGAGACACGATACGGGCACGACGTTGTAAGGCGGCAGTAAGGTTAAAACCAAGGCGGTACAGGCTTTGCAGGTATACCTGCTCGAACATTTCGGTGGCGCGGCTCACATCGCTACCAGCTAGATATCCTAGAGCAATATTTAGGTAATTGTACACATCTTCGAGGGATTCTTGCACTTGGGTTGAGTCGCCAATATCTACCTGATCGGCACTCATGGCGCGGTTGAGCAGGTAGGTCAGTTCCTGACACAGGGCGTCGTTCATACTGTTGCCCATAACGTCGGCGAGCAGATCGCGCGGATGGGTCACAGTGAGAGCAAAGCCTGGCACCGGCACCCCACTGTATTCTGGGGCGAAATCTGCCTGATCTTTGGTAAACGCTGCTGGATCGAACTCTTTTGGATCAAGCCAGGCACGGAGCTCGCGTGCTTCGTAGGTTTCGATAAAGCCCAGATCGGCCATGCGCCCATTGCGATCTCGATACACCTCTTCTTCAAACACCAGCTCGGTTTCATGGCGCACGGTTTCCATCACCTGCAGATATAGGCTTTGGCGTTCACTAAACAGCAAATCCAGCAGAGCTTCAATCCATTTGGCCTGTTCCGGGTCGCGGTATTCATATTCGTAGAGTTGATCGCGGCGCAGACGCGGTTCTTCGCGTTCATCGTCATCCAGGGCTTCAAGGCCACTGGTGATATGAAGTTGTTTTTTGAACAACAGCGCGAGCAGATCAAAATCCATCCCGTCGATGAGGCGCAGGGTATCTTCATTACTCATGCTCTGCAGTTGTTGGAGCCAGAACTGTGCATCAACCGCGTCCATGCTGTCTTCATGCCAGCAGTCCATATCTACAAATAAGGTTATCTGCTCGCTGCTGGCCATGCTCAACAGTTCGGGTACATCCGCTTCCCCCAGCTCTTTTACCAGAAGAAACAGATCCTGCGGTGGCATGGCCTGCACCAAGGCGGCGCTGTGGGTGCTGGCGATGATGGCCCTGTATTTATCGCGCCCGCTCAAACGGCGTAAATGTTCAAGCTCGGTATTCAGGGTTACGCTGTGGGGCGCAGACTTGACCAGACGCAGATGCGTTTTTTTGGTGTTTTTTTGCGGTGCCATAAGTGTACCTGCCCTTCTATTTTGTGGCGCATACGAACTACACCCTCAAGTTAAATATGAGTTAGTGCGAGGAATTATCAGAACTGATTGATGAGGTAAGTTTAGATGGAAGTAGGGTTGTGTGCAACGTTCATTTGTTGACTCTGCGCCATTCCCGCGTAGGCAGGAGACTAGAGGCTTTAAGATCACTGGATCCCCGCCTGCGCGGTGATGACGGGAAATACGAGAGGCTGATGGTGGATGGTAGGAACATACAGCTAAAACCTGCGCCAATGGTGACTAACAGCTACTTGCGGGATACCAGGATGCTCCTTCTCCCTCTGGGAGAAGGTTGGGATGAGGGCAAATTTTGATTCGCATGCCCCACTAACCCACACGTGAGGGTGGCCACTGCATCGACGCATGAAGTATACGCAGCACACGCACCCGCTCATCTTCAACATCGTAGATCAAGATATAATTCCGCTCTACTACCAACTCAAGGGTGCCGGTAACGCGGCCAAGTTTTCCCATGCCTGGGTAATCGATCAGGTGTGAAGTTTTTTCCGCAAATAACTCATCAAGAGCCAGTGCTGCAGCTGGATTATCAGCTTCGATATAGCTATAGATCCTGTCGCGATCCAGCGTTGCCTCAAGGGTCCACAACAATTCCATTATTCAGATGATTCAAGTAAACGGCGTGTTGCAGCGCGGCGATCCGCAAACCGGCTTTCAACCTCTGCCGCTGGAAGCAGGTTGCCTGCATTGGCCGAGTCCTGCCCCTTTTGCACCTGACAACGAAACCAAGCGGCGTGCGCGCGTTCGTCTTCTTGCTGCCGCACAAAATCACGCATGAAATCACGCAGGAGTTGTGCTGCACTGCGGTCTCGAGTCTTGGCTGCCGTTGAAAATTCGTTTTTCAGTTCCTCATTAACTCGAAAGGTAAAGGTGGATTCGCGCATATTTAGGTGGCCTCCCTGAAAGGAAAAGTTCTCGCGTGGCGCCGCAGCATTGCATGGTACAACATGCGAAGTACATTGTAACACAACACGCTAAAACGAATACCGCAATAAAGAACGTTCATGGCGATTTTCGTTCAAAGTCAAACCCGCCCGCCCCCATCCCAACCTTCCCCCAGAGGGAGAAGGAGCACACATCTCCCAGCTCTACCTCGGAGGGAGAAGGAGCACATATCTCCCAGCTCTACCTCGGAGGGAGAAGGAGCACACATCTCCCAATTCGACCTCATGGGTAGAAGGAGCTTCGTAGTTTGGCGAGTACGGTTACTACCGCTTGCGAAACACCAGATGTTCGAGCATAAGACACAGCAACACCCCGACGACGAAGCCGTTGCCGAGCATGGGGCGCAACAGTTGCGGCAGGGTGTTTACCGCTTCGGGGGGCAGATAGGCGACGCTGGTGCCCACCAACACCGCGAGACCGATACTCAGGCCGTGTTCGTAGCGCACTGCGGTGGTCTGGTGATATACCACCATCAAGCCAGTGGCTACTTGGGCGCACAGAACGTAAAGCAGCACGGTGCCGATAACTACGGAGGGGATGGCACTGAACATGGCGGTCAGGCGTGGCGAGAAGCCGCACAGCATCATGCCGATGCCGGCTGGTACCAGGGTCCAGCGCGATGCACAGCGTGAGGCGGCGATCACTCCTGGGCTCATGGAGTAGTTTACCGGCCCGAGCACTCCGGCAAGACCGGAAACCACATTGGCCAGCGCGGTAACGGTCAAACCCCGCTGCAGACGCTGCGGCATATTGGCGGGTTTAAGCATCTGATCCAGCGCTTGCATGGAGCCTATATCGTTTATGACCAGCACCATGTAACACACCAAGAAGGCCGCTACTACGCCGGGATCAAACACAAAACTGAATTTTAGCTGCTGTAGGGGAACAGCAAACGCAGGCACAGCGGCAGTTTCCGCACTAGCTGCAAGCATCTTCCACACTAGAGTGCCGCCAAGCATGGCCCAGACGACGAGGGTGGACTTCCACAATCCGCGCAGAACGGGTTGGAGGGCAAACAGCAATATAAGCATGCCGAGAGAAAACCCCAATCGCAGCGGCGTCTCGTGCAATACCGCGGCGGGGAGAATCAGATTACTAATAGTTGGTAGGAGGGTAAAGGCGATCAGCAAGAGTACTACCGCCACCACCTGCGGAGTAAATAAGCGCTGCAGCGGCCCGAACAGCCCTGAGACGGCCGCTATAAACATCACCGTACCACCGATCAACATCGCCGTGGGTACGGCTCCTGGGGCTGCCGAAGTGCTGGCAAGGGCGCCCACAAGCAGCACCGCAGCGGGGCCAAGGATCAAGGGGAGTTTATGCCCCCACAGTACCTGCACCAACTGAGTCGCCCCCGTTATAAGGAGCATCATCTGCAAATAGCTTACCGCATCCGCGGCTTTGTCCGTCTGGAGGCTGGTTATCACCTGGGATAGAATCACCAGAGTGGGAACACTGATGGCGAGCCACTGCAAACCGTACAGCAGCAGCACCCCTAAGGGGGGGCGATCATCGAGATTGTAGTGCATATTCATACAGAGTCTCCGTCAGCATCTATGCGGAAAGATAAGTGGGATGGCTAATGTTGCGCCAATGAGGATACAACAAATGGGGATTCGGCGGTGATCTGTGCCCGAGGAGGAGCTAGGACTAAGGTGCTATGGTCGGGCGACGAGTTCCCGCAGTGGGGCAAGCAGATGCGACATGGTGCGGATATGTTCCTGCTGCTCTTCTAACACTGATTCGAGAATGGCATCGGTGGTGAGGGGGTTGGCCAGCACCACTCGAAATACGGTAATATTTTGCCCCTGATAACGCGCCGGAGCCAGACGGGTGCGCGAGACAAAGGTTTTTCCTGCGGCGCGCTGCGCCTTCTGTACCGCCACCACCACGTTATCGAGCTTTTGATTCATCTCTTGCGCCACTTCTGGACGCGCCGTGACCAGCTTCTGCCGCAACCACTCTGGATTGTACCGATAAGTGAGGATGTTGAGTTCCGGCGCAGTGATAAGTTCAAAGTCTGGATGAGCGGTAATCATGTCAGCGAAATTCTGCGCCCGTTCGATTCCCTGATCGATGAGGAGTTCATAGCCCTTACGCCCGATAATATGCAGGCCAGCATGCACCAGCATCGCTTTACCGGGGCGAGAGCCTTCAAGGGTGTGGGTACCAAGATCCTTGGAGCCGGGACGCAAAATATAGGCGGCATGATGCTCGATGGCGGAGACCGCCTGCGGATCTTTGAACAGCACCATCCCTGCCCCCATGGGGACATACAGCTGTTTATGCGCATCGATAGTGACAGAATCAGCGCGCTCGATGCCGCGCATACGCCAGCGATTGGCCTCAGAGAACAGGGTCGGGCCACCCCAGGCTGCATCAACATGGAAGTGACATCCGATTTTTTCAGCCATATCTGCCATCTCTTCGAGCGGATCAATGGTGCCGGTTTCCGTGGTGCCCGCAATGCCAACCAGAGCCATCACCCGCTTACCTTCATTTTCCACGCGCGCGCAGGCATTGCGCAAATTGCGCATATCTACCCGGTTGTTATCGTCGGGATCAACCAGGATCAGATTGTCACGCCCGAGACCAAGCACATCTACCGCTTTGGCAATTGAATAGTGCGCCCGGCGTGACACCAGCACTGCAAGACCCTCACATTTAAGGTGTTTCAGCGCTTTGTACATCCCTTCACTGGCGATGCCACGAAACTCACCATCCGGGGCACACAGTTGATTGCGCGCCAGCCATAAGGCTGTAAGGTTGGCAATAGTTCCGCCGGAACAAAACACCCCCAGGGCGCTGCGGCTATCATGAATAAAACTGGAATAGAAAGCATCATCGCGCGCGTAGACAAGCCGATTTAGTATGGCCAGCACCTGCCGTTCCAGCGGAGTAAACGCCTTGGAAGTCTCAACTTTGACGGTGTTCTGATTCAGGGCGATAAGGATGCGAGCCAGCGGCAACATGAAATAAGGCATAGCCGAGGTCATGTGCCCAATAAAGCCGGGCGACGCGGTGTGTACGGACTGCGCCAACAGTTTGTCTTTTATAAACGACGTGTAGTTAGACACAAACGTGGGCTGCTCTGGCATGTGTGAATCGGAAAAATCTCTCTCGATCTCAGCCAAGGTGGCCCCACTAGCGACTACGTGTTTTTGCAGAAAACCGGCGAGATCATCGCCGATATCTTTATCTATTTTACCCAGAGTGGAGGAGGGAGCTTCGGAAACGGTAAAAATACGGTATAGATTCTGTAGAGTGGCTTGAGCCTGTTCAGTCATGAAAAATCACCAGATGCGCTGCAAACCCGACCTGATCGCCAGGCAGCTTTGGTTTATAGAGTCATTTAAAATGGGATTATTAGCATTGAATACTATGTTCGCCTGAACATTGAAGCGGAATAAAGCATATTCCATCTGCACCGCATTTGTATACAACGGATCTGTTGATGTCAAATTCAAAACACTTTTTTAACGTGTAGTTCTTGGCTTTTTAAAGGTAAAAAAATTGTACTGTAGCTGGAGTAATACATAGTTTGTAAATTATTAGCCACGACAGTTCACTCAAACACCTCTTCTATATTCACCACCTAAACATCCAGCCTTTAATTTGACGCAGCAGACGTAGCCGCGCTTTACCCAGCTATCAATCTTTTTCTCCCTCACATAAAAGTAAATTTTTTAAATCTTTGGCGATTATTGGTCTTTACACAGCTATTTTAATTATGCTATCAAGTTAATACTTAACTCAACCCTATTTGCAGGAGGCAACAAATGTGCAGCAAGTTTTTACGCTCTACGGTGTTTCTGGTTTTAGCTCTCTTCCTCTATACCTCTGCGGCCACCGCCGCACCGCGCACCGACGTGAACACCGCCACAGTCGAGCAGTTACAGCAGGTAAAAGGGATCGGGCCTAAAACTGCAGAAAAAATTGTGACCTACCGCGAGGAGAATGGGAAATTCGCCAGCTTGGATGAGCTGCAAAACATTAGAGGCATTGGGGCCAAATCGCTCGACACCATGACTGAAAGTCTGAGTCTGGAGTAACCTCCGCCAAGAATCACAGGCAACTAAAACACAAAAAGCCCGCAGTTTACCGCTGCGGGCTTTTTGTGTTTTAGTTGAGCTAAATTGTGCAGAGGGCGTACTCTTAGAGCTACCCAGCGCGCAATCTAATGGGTGCGGCTGACTACGTAGTCAGACACCGTTTCGAGTGCGTCCCTGGCCTCACCCGCCTCAAACACCTGCAGGTAGGTTTTCGCCCTCTCTACCAAGGCGGTGGCGCGTACTCGGGTATATTTTATTCCATCGTAGCGATTGATAAGGGCAACAACGCTCTCTAAGGCTTCTGGTGATACTTCGTCCGCCTCGATAATCTCCTCTACCATGGTGCGCTCGGCAGCACTACAGTGACGCAGCGTCTCGATAAGGGGCAGGGTCATCTTTCCTTCCTCCAGATCGTGGCCACAGACCTTGCCAAACTCAGCCTCATCGGCCACATAGTCCAGAGCATCGTCCATAAACTGGAAGGCGATCCCCAGATCGAGACCAAAATCATACAGGGCCTGTTCCTGCTCGGGGGTAATACCACCTAAAATTCCACCACACAGGCACGCCGCCGCAATCAAGACTGCGGTCTTTTCACGCACTACCTGCATGTATTTCTCTTCGCTCAGATCCAGATCGCAGGTGCTGATAAGCTGCAGCACTTCCCCTTCCGCCATTTTGGTGGTGGCGTCAGAAAGCGCCTGTAAAATCGGCAAGCTTCCGGCGCGCACCATGATAGAAAACGACTTAGCAAACAGGAAGTCGCCCACCAGCACGGAAGCTTCGTTACCCCAGACACGATTGGCAGACTCAGCCCCGCGCCTGATCACCGCAGCGTCCACCACATCATCGTGGAGCAAGGTTGCCGTATGGATAAACTCCACCACGCTGGCTACCCCTATATGTTTATCCCCCTTGTATCCTGCGAGCATCGCCGTCAACAATACCAGCATGGGGCGCATCCGTTTTCCCCCGCTGGCAAGGACATACTCACCAACCTTACGGATAAGGGGAACTTCGGAGTTCAAGTCGTGTTTAAATTGGCGGACAACCTCATCCATCTGAGGTTCAAGCATCTTAACTACATTCTTCATACGATTTCTCACCCGTAAGATGGCCTGCACCCGAACTGCTGGGCAGGGACTGGAGCTGCGCTGTTAATCTGAATCTGGCAAATAATCTCTTTACGCTGGCTTAACTACAGAGAATCGTGCGCCGACAGGGATAATTTTTCAAGATGCATAGCCTAAAACACATCTAGTTACACCAGATTAAATCCACTGCGAAATCTAGCAGAAACAAAATTAAAAGGCAACAAATGGCGCATGTACCGTTATTTCAGTGTTACTGCCAAATATCTGAAATCACATCATTAATATTCAACAACAGTTATGTTTTGTTACCTATGCTGCGCAAACAAATGACGGGGCTGGACGTATCCGTGCATGAACTTTCCACTGCGCGAATGCGGGAATGGGGAGTCGGTTAGGTTGCGTCCTCTGTCCCCATATTTCAGGCAAGGCGAATATTTATTGGGATATGAGCAGCGCGCACTCGCCAGCACTGCTGATTGCCGACATAAGCCGTTAGTACAGGTTTGCTTTTTGTCAAAAAATAAGCTATTTGAGTCCCATGAATGGATGGATTCAGCAAACCCTACCGCACCTCTCAACTGGACTCAGCTACTACCTGATCCTTTGCGGTATCGCTCTAGCAGAAGGGGTCCCGGTCGCGGGACTGTTTGTGCCCGGGAGTATCCTGTGCATAACTGCGGGTGCTCTGGCTTTCCACGGTCACGGGAACATTTATTTTTTATGCGTGGCTGCAGCCATCGGCGCTATCGTTGGCGACTGTATTAGCTATGTGTGCGGGACACGCTCCGGAGCATGGTTGGCGGCGCACCTACGGGTGGGCAGATTTGTCCGTTTTCTGCGCCGCGCAGAGTTGTTTTTTGGAGCGCACGGAGGCAAAAGCCTGCTACTGGCGCGCTTTATGGGGCCGGTG
>JAQUDG010000120.1 GCA_028685815.1 Desulfuromonas sp. | reverse complement strand
AACCCAAAGTCGCTTCCACGCGCACTGCACCTAACCCCACTAAAAGTATCCCTCCAGCCAAATCAAAGCCTGTGGCCAAAACATCACCACCTGCAAAGGCAAAACCACCGGTCAATCGTACACATAAAGAAGCCTTTGACTGGCCAGTTAAGGGGCAAATTATTAAGGACTTTAAGGCTGGAAATAAAAATGGGATAGAGATCGCAGTCCCCGCTGGGACTGCAGTCTTCAGCGCGGCGGCAGGGCAGGTTATCTACAGTAGCAACGATATCGCTGGCTATGGTTCCCTTATAATTATTAAGCACAACAACGAAGTGTATACTGTCTACGGCTACAATAAGAAATCACTGGTGCAAGCTGGTGGTTTTGTAGGAAGAAAAGAGAAGATTGCCGTAAGTGGAGTGCCCCCGGGAGGACAGCAGGGCAGGTTGCACTTTGAAGTGCGTGAAGGTAAGACGGATGTGAACCCCATGCTGTACCTGCAGTGATTTCGGTCACAGCAGCTTAAAAGAAGGGAAGTATATGCAGTTAGTTTTTCTCCATGGGCTCGAAACCGGACCATACGGCAAGAAGTATCAGGCATTGAAACAGATGTTCGGCGCTGTTATCTCCCCAGATTGCGAAGGGGTGAAGGAACCTCAGCAACGCCTAGAAATAATCAGACGAACACTGATGGATCAACCCGGCCCGTTTTTGGTGGTTGGCTCCAGCGCGGGTGGGTTGATGGCTCTATTGCTACAGCAGGTTGATCCGCGCGTAGTCGGGCTGGTGCTGTGCGCTCCGGCCATACACACCGAGGCGGCTGCCGGCCTCTCACCCGAAGGTTTGCCCCCTACCATTATAATCCACGGCATTCATGATGACGTGGTTCCCATCGACAGCAGTAGATGCTTCAGAGTTCCCATGCTTGAAGTTGAAGATGGGCACCGCCTCGACAACAGCATTCCCCTTATTCTGCTCGAAGTTTTCCGCATGAAACTTGTCCATATGTACGGGGCCAAGGGGCGCCTGCATTAGGCAGTATTGGATCGTTATGGCAGGCGTTCATCTTTAGGTAGGTTTATGGATAAATGATGGCTATCGGTAATAATTATCGAAACTCCGTTGTAAATTGGGATTCGACAAACTATATCCGGGGAAATAAATACGGCCATATTATCGCAGCACCCGTACCATCCAATCATCTATGTGCGGTGTTTTGTGGCTACGCAGAGCGAGATCGAAAATACCGTTGCTGATCCCTACATGGGTTTCAATACTGGTTCGACTAAGGCGCTCAGTACGGTATACAAGCTGTTCACGTACGCGACCCGGCGTTAAGGGCACGCTTCGCATTGAAGCACGCCCCTTGATTTTACCTGAGAAGTAAGAGTCAGTCAGGCAGGTTGCGACCAATCGGATGTTAGTGGCATCCCTATCTTTTTTGCACCGTTTTTAATCTGCCAGTGAAACTAGGTGTAAGTGTCGGTGGGAATATGTAACAAAAATAGTTGACATTTACTTGACTATTTTGCCATGCTATCAAAATATTGACTTGAATGAGGAGCGTTTTCATGGACGCAAAAACTAAATATCACTGTGAGGCCCGCGCCAAGATTATCAAAGCGTTGGCTCATTCTTCTCGGATTTTCATGATTGAGGAACTCGGCAAAGGCGAGCGCAGCGTCTACGCGTTGACTGAGATGGTCGGGGCGGATGTCTCGACAGTCTCGAAGCATCTTTCTGTGCTAAAGAACGCTGGTCTTGTGACGAGTGATAGGCGGGGTCAGCAGGTGTTCTATACACTACGGGTGCCTTGCATTCTCAATTTCTTCTCCTGCGTGGAAACGGTGCTCCAAGCGAACGCGATGGAGCATAATGCGCTGGTGGAATAATTTTTTTGGGGGATATGTTTGGCTATTCAACCAAGCGTGCAAAAGATAAAGGCCGTGAATATTGTGCCTGAATGGAAAAAAATGATGTGGGAGGTTCTGGCGCGTGGGGACGTGGGTGTTCATCAAGTAGAGCATACTGCTGATCGGTGTGTTGGCTGCGATCTGTGGAGTTGTGTTCGGAGGAATCTAAAATTAAATATATGAATTCTATCGAAAAAATATCTCTTGCAGCCCTAATTATGCTCATAGTTATCGCCTTGTTGGCGCTTAACGGCTGCGCCGTGCTTGCACCTACCGAACCCTATAGCATTCCCCATACCCTCTCCCATACCACCCCTCATGCCTCGGTTGCGCACCAACCCCGTTTCGAAGAGCATAGTTATCTGACTGAGCCTCAGATTGCCGCTGCAGCGATGAGGTTCGATAACCTCAACCTTGCCGATGTCATTACTATCGCGTTAGAGCATAATCCTGAAATTGCGGCGACTGGATATGACGCGGCGGCCGCTCAAGCACGTAAGAACGCAGCCTGGGGGGCGATGCTGCCATCTCTTTCGGTGGAGGGGGGCTACACGCGTCACCTTGATGATCAACGTCTCATTCCTGTGCGTTATAACGGTGAAATGGGGACCTTCAGCGACTCACTTTTTTCCGGCGATCTCGTTCTGCGTGTGCCCCTGTTCACCGGCGGCAAACTGATGAACGAAGACCGCGCCGCGAAGCTCTTGAGTCAGGCTGCTGAACATCGTTTGGGTCGAACACGCGAAGAATTGATCTTCAATGTAACGAGTGTGTTTTATGGGATTTTGACGCGGGAAAAGTTCATCGATTCCCTGACTTTTTCACAGGAGACTCTTACGTCGCACCTGAAGCGCGTCAATGATCTGATCACAGCACAGAAAGCCGCCAAGGTGGATCGATTGCGTACGGAAGTTCGTCTGGCCGATGTCCAGCAAAAGATCGTGCGTGAGACAAACACGCTCGCGATCCAAAAGCGCTTGCTAGCGAACCTGATGGGCGTTGAGTCCACCAGGGCTATATTTGGTATTCAAGGCACTCTGTTCGAGGTCACAACTGAATTGCCCACGCTAGAGGAGGGTATCTCCAGCGCTTTCGCAAACCGCCCCGATCATCTGGCGGTGCGCAAGGAGTTGGAGGCTCAGGCGAAACGGGTAGACGTGGCGCGCGCAGATCATTCGCCCACGGTTGGTCTCCTAGGTACCTACGGTGGACGCTGGGCGGCTGATCCAACGGATCAGCTAGATGGCAACGGACAAGCTTTATCCGGTAGCAGTTCCGAGGATGTGGGCAACGTAGGAATCGGCATTGAGATACCCCTTTTTAAGGGCGGAGGTGTCAATGCGCGGGTGCAAGAGGAGCGCGCCAAACTGGCCGCTGCGCAGCAAAGATTGCGCAAGCTGGAACTTCAGATTGAACTTGAAGTGCAGACCGCTATCTTGAATTTTGGCTCGGCTTCAGAACGCGCCCAAACCCTGCGGAAGTCCGTTGAACAGGCCGAGGAAAGCCTGCGTATCGAGCGCCAAAAATATGAACTCGGGAGAGGTGCCATTGTTGATGTTCTCGACGCCCAGTCAGAGCTGCTGGAGGCCCAGACGAACTACTACGATGCGCTGGCAAGCGTTCATATCGCTCGCGCACAGATTGATTTGTCATTAGGAGAAAATCCATGAAAGTACCGACAGGTAGATTCCTACGGATTGGTGTTGCCATCCTTGTGCTTCTGGCTTTAGTTGTGGGCGGACGGGCCTTGATTCAAAAGAAAAAACGTGATCTGGCCCAAGCACCCCGATACCAGGCCCCGACAACGTTGGTCGATACCGCCATCGTCTACGTAGGCGACTTAACCGAGGTTCACGAATATCTGGCCGTGGTCGAACCTGTCCAGTCTGTGAATATCACTGCACGGGTGACTGCAACCCTAGAGACGGTGGACGTTGGTGAGGGAGATAAGGTGGCGGTTGGGCAGTCGCTCCTTACGCTCGATAATCGCCAGACTGATGCTCAATTGGCGGCGATACAGGCTCAGATCAAGCAGACGCAGGCCGATTTGCAAGGCAACAAGGCCACGGTAACGGCGCTAGAAGAATCCTTTGCATATTGGAGCCGCGAAGCGGAGCGCGATACCCAACTAGCAAAAAGCGAAACAATTGCTCCTGCCCAAGCAGAGGCGACCGTAGAGAAGAAGAACGATGCGAAGGGGAAATTGCGCGCCGCCAAGCAAAAATCGACGTCTATCGGGCAGCAGATTCTTTCGCTGGAGGCGCGCCGCGCTGAACTCAAAACCATACTCAGTTACGCTAATATTCAAAGTCCGTTCGAAGGTGTCGTCACCGCGCGCCTCGTCGACCCGGGTGATCAGGCCGCCCCTGGAAAGCCACTGCTTGTCATCGAAAGCACCGGGGCCATGATGATCGCCTTCGATGTGCCGCAGACTGATTTTCCTTCGGTTAAGGCAGGGCTGGTGGTCATGTTCAAAGTCGATGGAAAAGCGCGCGAGGCCATCATCACCCGTCTGTATCCTTCGCTCAATCGTGCGCGTATGGTGCGGGCCGAGGTTGTGCTTAACAATGAGCTGGCTGCGGGCTTAACCTCCGGGCAATACCTGACGGCGACTGTTGCTCTTAACGCACACAAGAGTGTTCCCCTCATTCCAATCGGTGCGCTAATAGAGGGTGAACTCGGTAGCGACGCACGTGTTTTTGTGGTTGCAAATGGTGTTCTTTCCTGGCGTCAGGTCCAGATTCTTGGCACCGCTTGCGAGCAAGCAGCTATTGAAGGGGTGGAAGCGGGCGAGGAGGTCGTACTTCATTCCTTTCTTGGGTGGGCACGCCTCGCCGACGGTATGGAGGTGAGAGCTAGACCATGAATCTTTCAGACTTTTCCATCAAATCTCCGTATGCGGTAATTGCCGCTTCTCTCCTGATTGCCGCACTCGGGGTGTTTGCTTTTTTCCGTACGCCTACTGATCTTTTCCCTGACTCGGTGCCGCCACAGACGGTTATCGTCACGGTATGGCCTGGAGCCGACGCCGATGACATTGCTGACAAGGTTACACAGGTCATTGAGAAAGAACTGAACACCTTGAGTGGCCTCAAGCGTGTTACCAGCACGAGTCGCGATGAAGTTTCCTCGATCAACGCTGAGTTTTACTATGATAAGGATCTGGGCGAAGCTGTACTTGACGCACAAAATGCGGTGAGTCGGATTCGGGCTTCTTTGCCTCCTGCTATTCTGGAACCGCGCATCTATCGCATCTCGGATTCAACCCGCCCTCTGCTGACCCTGGCGCTGACGCCTAAAGCGACAAGTATGAAGGATCTCTCCCAGATCCGCTTGCTGGCAGAGAACCAGATTGAAGATAAACTTCTGAATGTCCCTGGGGTAGCAGATGTTGATATCTTTGGCGCCCACAAGCCCGAAGTAAAAGTTCGAGTATCACGTGAACAATTATCTGCTAACAACATGACTTTGGGTGAAATATTGGCCGCGTTGGCACGGCACAATGTTTCTGCCCCTGCCGGCACGATTTACGCGCCCAACAAAGAGTATCTGCTTAAAGTCTCTGGTCAGTTTATGAATCTGGATGATATTCGCCGGATGCCGCTTCGTTTTACCGAAGGTGGAGTGCTTCGTCTGCGCGATGTGGCCCAAGTTGAACTGAGCGAATCGGAACAGCGCAGTGTCTATCACGGTAATGGAAAACCAGCTATTGGCGTAAATCTTTTGCGTCCAGAGCGCGGACCCACCGTTGAAGCGATCAAGAATGTCAAAGCTCAATTGTCGAATCTGCGGGTGGAATACCCCGATATCGAGTTTGCCATCACTGACGATCAACAGCCGATCATCGACCTCAATGTTAACGGCATGCGCTCGTCTCTGCTTCAGGCAGTCCTTCTAACCATAGCGGTAATTTTTCTTTTCCTCGCCGACTTCCGCGCCGCCTTTGTGGTCTCCATCAGTATTCCCATGGCATTTCTGGCCAGTTTGGTTGCGCTCTGGTTCAGCCCCTACACGCTTAACATGGTTACCCTATCAGGGATGATTATCGCGGTCGGGATGGTGGTAGATGGCTCGATTGTGGTGTTAGAGAACATCTATCGTCACTATCGGGAGGATGAAGACAAGGATCCCGTGCGCGCCGCTTCAATAGGGGGGAGAGAAGTGACCTTGGCAGTTACCGCTGGAATGCTGACAACGGTGATTGTACTTGTCCCCGTCATGTTTGCCGGCGGCTATACGCAGCAAACCATGCGTCCGTTGAACCTGATCATTTCGGCGACCCTCATCGGCTCACTGTTGGCCGCGCTGACTATCGTCCCCTTGATGGCCTCGCGTTTGCTGGTCCAGGGCGAACGTAAGCGTAATGCTATCGAGCGTGCCTTTTCGATTACGGATCGCGGCGTCGATTGGCTGGCGGGTTTTTATCTTGGATTGTTGCGCGCAGCGCTCCGCCAGCGCTGGGTAGTTATCCTTCTAGCTGTGGTCTTCCTTGCCATTACTATGAAGCAAGTCAAGCCCCTGATTGGTGGCGAGCTGATGCCGCCGATGGACACGGGAATCGTTAACCTCGATTTCGAGACGCCCTCGGACTTCACCCCGCGCCAGGTTGAGACGATTTTATCGGACATTGAGTCCATGGTGTATGAAACGCAAGGCGTGTTGATGGTCTCCTCGGTGGTCGGCTCGGAACCAGGTGAGATTAGCTTCGGTGGCGGCGGCTCCACCGCCCAATCCGGGCTCGTAAAAGTCACCCTTGTGGACCGCACCCAACGCAAGGACGATATCTGGAAGATCCAGGACCAGTGGCGCGAAAAACTCCGCAGGATACCCGGCATCCAGGAATTCACCGTCGCGGAATATGGCGCTACGCCGGTTTCGACCACGCGCGCCCCTCTAGATCTAATCGTCAGCGGTCCCGATCCGCGTGTGCTCGACGAACTGGCGGGAGACGTACTGCTAGCACTTGACGGCACTCCAGGACTTGTCGATGTGCGGCGCAGCTGGCGTATCGACAAAAGCGAGTGCCGGATTGAGATTGACCCGGACTTGGCCGAGCTCTATCAGCTCTCTCCTCCGGCTATCGCTACCGAACTTCAGACCGCGGTCAAAGGGATAGCCGCCACCCCCATGCGTTTGAACGGTTATCTCGATATCCCGATTACGGTCCAATATCAGGACATCGATATCGAATTCCCCGCACAGATTCGAGACGTATACCTCGACACTCCGCTGGGGCAGGTCCCTCTGCGCAGCCTTGCTAAAATTAGCCCGCAGCTCGCGCAACCGTTCGTTACCCGCGAGGGTTTGCTGCCCACCATCAACATTACCGCCGTCAACCGAGGCTACACCATAGGGCAGGTCACCGGCATGGTAGAGAAGAAGCTCGAGGGCTTACACACA
>JAQUDG010000020.1 GCA_028685815.1 Desulfuromonas sp. | reverse complement strand
CTAATAGACTTGTTGCCCATGGTGCAAAAGTGCTATATTCTGCGCCGATTTGCGCAGTTCGTTAAATTAACGGCATAGCTTTAAAAGCACTTGCTGAATGCCAAAATACCCACAAAACGCGTAGCAGAACGCAAAGCTTCTGATAGATAGACAGGATGATATTATGAACAGTATGACCGGGTACGGAAAGGGTAGCAATGTAACTGATGCTGTACATTATATAGCGGAGATCAAGACGGTTAATCACCGCTATATCGACGTGAGTGTTAAGTTGCCACGCTCCCTGATGTTTCTGGAGACTGAAGTTAAAAATTGGGTCAGCGCTTACCTTCATCGCGGCAAGATAGATGTCTATATAAGTCGCGAAGGTGACAGCGCAGAGCTAATGAAACCTCAGCTCAATGAGACCGCTGCGGCTGCGTATGTAGATATATACAAACAGCTGATTAAGCGTTTCAACCTAGCAGAAGACATCCCTCTCTCCATGTTGGCAGCGCAAAAAGAGGTCGTGGTGCTGAGTGAGCCACAGATTGATGAGACCAATGTGCGCGAGCGTTTGAAAGAGGCGGTGACCGAGGCATTGGCTGCGGTTGTGCAGATGCGTGGCGCTGAAGGGCGCTCCATGAACAACGATATTGTCGCACGCCTGCAGGTGCTCGAAGAGTATTTGGGCAGCATTGAGCATCGTACCCCGCAGGTGGTAGCGGAGTGGCAACAGAAATTGCAACGCCGCATTGAGGCCTTGGTCCACGAGGTTGAGGTTGATCCTCAACGCCTTGCCCAAGAGGTTGCCGTGTTTGCCGATCGCTGTGATATCAGTGAAGAAGTTGTGCGCTTTAAAAGTCATATTGAACAGATGCATGGTTTACTCGCTAACCCTGGGGCGGTGGGACGGCAGATGGATTTTCTGCTCCAGGAACTCAATCGGGAAGCCAACACCATGGGCTCAAAATCCAACGATGCGGAACTGACCCGCAATGTGGTGGCATTGAAAGCTGAATTAGAAAAAATTCGCGAACAGGTGCAGAACATTGAATAGGGAGCAAGATTCTCAGGCTCGGATTTTGGAAGAGAGCGTGACTATTAAACCATGCCAAGGGATTTTGTTTGTACTTTCAGCTCCATCGGGGGCGGGCAAAACCACCCTGGGGCGCTTGCTGATGGAGCGTGAACCAAAGCTGCGCCATTCTATTTCCTACACCACCAGGGTGATGCGCCCCCGTGAGCAGAATGGCATCGATTACCATTTTATCAGTCAAGAAGAATTTCGCGCCATGATCGACAAGGGGGAGTTTATCGAATGGGCCAGTGTGCATGATAACTACTATGGCACCGCCATGGCCGACATTGAGCACTTATGTGCCAACGGTGCCGATGTGTTGCTGGATATTGATGTGCAGGGTGCGCAGCAGTTACGAGCGCGCAGCCTAGATGCGGTGTTTGTTTTTATCGCCCCGCCGAACATGGATGTGCTCCGTCAACGCTTGCAGCGGCGTGACAGTGATACGCCTGATACCATTAAAGTACGGATGGAAAATGCTTTCAAGGAGATGGCACAGGCCCCTGTGTATGATTATATTGTAATAAACGATAAACTCGCAGTCGCGGCTGAAGCGCTCCATGCTATAGTAACAGCC
The DNA here is from genome assembly GCA_028685815.1 of Desulfuromonas sp. Lineage (GTDB taxonomy): Bacteria > Desulfobacterota > Desulfuromonadia > Desulfuromonadales > Desulfuromonadaceae > JAIVHC01. The sequence continues at coordinate 28,967 of JAQUDG010000020.1, read as the reverse complement.
GAGCGTTGCAGGGCCCTGCGTATTCTGCCGCTATTAGCCCAATTGAGTCTGGTATGACAGGTTTTGCACCAAAGAAAACCTGTCGCCAGATAAGTAACCCAAGCAAGTTGCACCTCAACAACCCCAACCTAGAGAGACCGATATTATGGCAAGAGTGACAGTAGAAGATTGTCTGGAGCAGATTTCCAACCGCTTTCTCCTCGCTATGGTAGCCTCCAAGCGCGCCAAACAGCTGTATCGTGGTGCTGCACCCATGATCGAAAATGTGTCAAAAAACAAGAGAGTAGTTCAGGCTTTACGCGAAATAGCTTCAGGTAAAATCGAGTATATTGATCCTATCAAGAAAACCCAAGTCTGATTCAGTCTCAATCAAAATGTCGATAAAAACACTTACCAGCCTCGGAGAGTTCCAGGACGCGGTCCGCAAATATATGCCAGATCCGGATATGGATCTGCTTGAGCGCGCTTATGTCTTCAGCAGCAATGTGCACGCAGGGGTTGAACGTTCCTGTGGAGGCTCGGCGTTCTCTCACACCTGCGCGGTAGCCAGTATGGTGGTTCGCCTGCAGTTGGACATCGTCACTGTTGCAGCGGCCTTGGTTCATGATGTGCTTGAGCGCAACCTTATTACGGTAGACGAGCTACATGTCGAGTTGGGTGCTGAGGTGGTGCACCTGGTCGAGGGGCTTACCAAAATTAATTCCATCATCTATCAGCGCGGCCAGGAGCGCGATACCGAAAGCTTTCGCAAAATGCTGTTGGCAATAGCTCGGGATGTTCGCATTGTGTTGTTGAAGCTTGCCGACCGTCTGCACAGCATGCAGACCCTTGGACTTCTCCCCCCCAAAGATCAGATCCGGATAGCGCGCGAGACCTTAGAAGTGTATGCCCCGCTGGCCAACCGTATGGGGATAAGCTGGGTAAAAAGCCAGTTGGAGGATTTGTGCTTCAAACACTTGTATCCAGAAGAGTACAAGGAACTACGCCGCAAAATCCGTCAGTTTAAAACGGATGCCAATGAGCAGTATATTCAGGGTGTAATTGAGCACATTCAGGACAAGCTTAAGAGTAGCGGGATCGACGGCCAGGTGTCGGGACGCTCCAAGCATCTGTATTCGGTCTACCGCAAGATAAAACGGCAGAACATCGATCTTGACCAGGTGTATGACCTCATCGCGTTCCGGATTATTGTGAATACCGTTCGGGATTGCTACGCCTGCCTCGGAATTATTCACGCTGCCTGGAAACCCGTCTCAGGGCGCTTTAAAGACTATGTCGCCATGCCCAAGGCCAACATGTACCAATCCCTGCATACTTCGGTGATTGGACCGTATGGCAAGAGGATGGAGGTGCAGATTCGTACAGAGGAGATGCACCGCATTGCGGAAGAGGGGATTGCGGCGCACTGGAAGTACAAAGAAAGCAACGCGAGTGTACCGGTCGCCGAAGATGGTCGCTTCAGTTGGTTGCGCCATATGCTCGAATGGCAGAAGGAGCTAAATTCTGCTCACAAAGTCAATGCTCAGACCCAGTTGGATCTGTTTCCTGAAGAGGTTTATGTTTTTACCCCTGACGGCCACGTAAGAGAGTTGCCCCGGGGCTCATGCCCCATAGATTTTGCCTATTCTATCCATGGCGATGTAGGTAATCGCTGTGTGGGCGCTAAAGTGAATGGCAAGATGGTGGCTCTGAAAACGCCATTGCTCAATGGTGACGTGGTGGAGATTCTCACTTCCAGCACCCAGACCCCAAGCAAGGATTGGCTCAACCTAGCTAAAACCTCCAAGGCGCGCAACCGTATTCGCCACTGGATTAAAACCCAGGAGCGTGAAAAGAGCATTGAGATCGGGCGAGAGGTGCTCGAGCGGGAATTACGCAAGCATAAGGCCAGCCTTAATAAGATTTTGCATGAAAAAATCATGACAGAAGTAGTAAAAGGGTTCGGCTTCAAAGGCTCGGATGAAATGCTCGCGGCTATTGGCTACGGTAAGCTTTCGGCGCTGCTGGTAGCAGGTAAACTCTTACCAGAAGTGGATATGCGTCCGCCGGGGGGTAAGATTCAGGCGCTGGGACGGATCTTTGGCAAGGTGCGGAAGAAGCCAGCCGCTGATCCTATCCGTATCCAAGGTAAAGATAACATCATGGTGCGTTTCGCTAAGTGCTGCACTCCGCTGCCTGGTGACGCCATTGTGGGTTTTATCACTAGGGGTAGGGGGATAACGGTCCATTCGGCGACCTGTTCTCACCTGCTTGAAACAGACCCGCAACGCCGGGTGGAGGTGGCCTGGGATGAAGGAGTGAAGGCGGTTCGCAACGTAAAGGTAAATGTGTTATGTGCCGACACCAAGGGGATATTGGCAGAGATAACCAATGTGATTAATCAGCGTGAAGCTGACATTGTCGCGGCGAGTATCCATGCACACGGTCAGCGGGGTTTGAATGAGTTTGAGCTGGCGGTGGAAAGCGTTGACCATCTGAACCAAGTCATGGCCAGTCTGAAGGGGATAAAAGGAGTTAGGCGGGTAGAACGTGTCGGCGAGCGCTGATGCGGCGGAAATATTCTTGCCGAGAATTGAAGATAGAAGATAAACCAGAAGAGGGAACAGAGTGCGCGCACTCTGTTCCCTCTTCTGGTCTTGTGTCTCTTGCTGTGGCGGTTTTTGCTCAATTCAACTTCAGCAGCAAAGCTGCAGCGAACTGTCAGGCACCGCCAGTTTAGTACTAGCCTTTTACTACGGCACCTGAGCGGATGCAGCGGGTGCATACCTTCATGCTTTTAACTCCACCGTTCTGCACTGCCCGAACCTTCTGTAGGTTGGGATACCAAACCTTACGGTTTTTGTTGTGCGCATGGCTGACATTGTTGCCGGTTACGGGCTTTTTGCCGCAAATTTCACATGTTTTGGACATTTTATTTAGACCTCCTGAATATTTAGAACGCAAATAAGTAGCACGATTTTTCTGCTATGGCAAGTTTTTAAATTTAGACCATCCCTACAGTAGGGAAGTTACAGCTAAATTAGTTATATGGTTTTTGTAGTGTAGGGGGGGTTGAGTAGCACCTCCGCCCTAAGTTTATCCGCTCCAGCCCAAGCTTGCTCAATAATGACGCGCTGACCCTCAACCTTCAGGGCGTTAGCGGCAAACAACTGGATTGCCAGCGGATAGATGCGATGTTCTTGCTCTAAAATTCTGGCGCTCAAGCTTTCCTCGGTATCGTCAGCTAGAATCGGCACAACCGCTTGGATGATGATAGGGCCGGTATCTACCCCAGCATCGACAAAGTGTACGGTGCAACCAGAAAATCTGGCTCCAGATTCCAGCGCTTTTTTCTGTACCTGTAGGCCGGGAAATGCCGGTAACAGAGCGGGGTGAATGTTCATGATGCGTTGTGGGAATGCTTGGACAAAATCTGCCCCAACAATGCGCATGAATCCTGCCAACACTACTAAGTCAACTGCGTCATGCTGTAGCTGCTCAATAATGGCCGCATCAAATCCCCTACGCCCTGTAAACACTCTATGATTTATGCAGCACCTAGGGATTCCAGCGCGCTCAGCACGTTGGAGTGCACCAGCGTCGGGGTTGTTGCAGATAATCCGGACAATTTGCGCGTCAATGTTGTCATTAGCGCAGGCATCGATTATGGACTGCAGGTTGGTGCCACTCCCCGACGCCAATACGCCTAGGCGCAGCTTAGTGGTGCGCTTTTTCATGGTTAAACCAACTCCACCGACGGTTTTTCCGCATCTGATTTATGGATCTCGCCGATCACCCAGGCGCGTTCATCTAGGTCAGATAAGCGCTGCATGATGGCGTCAGTCTGCTCTTTGGGAACCACTAAAATCATGCCGAGGCCGTTGTTGAAGGTGCGGTGCATCTCGCGCTCTTCGATATTACCTGCCTGACGCATAATGTTAAAAATTTCCGGCTTCTCCCAACTGTTAGCCTCTATTCTGGCAACACAGCCGCGTGGTAGACAGCGGGGGATATTTTCCAGAAGGCCACCGCCGGTGATATGGGAGATCGATTTTATGGTGAAATCTTCGATGAGGTTTAGAATGGTCTTCACGTAGATTCTGGTCGGGGTGAGAAGCTCCAGCCCAATGGACTGTTCCAAACCGTCAATTTTGTCGTTGACAGACAGACCCATGCGCTCGAAGAAAATTTTGCGCGCCAGAGAATACCCGTTGGAGTGTAACCCGGTAGAGGCGAGTCCGATGATGGTATCCCCGGCAGTTACGCTGGCGCCGTCGATGATCTTCTCATGATCAACCGCACCGACACAAAAGCCAGCTAGATCGTATTCATCACTTGAATAAAACCCCGGCATTTCAGCGGTTTCTCCCCCAATAAGGGCGCAGCCGGCTTGGCGGCAGCCTGCAGCAATCCCTTGGATCACTTCAGCTGCCTGCTCTGGTTTGAGTTTTCCTGTCGCCAGATAGTCGAGGAAGAACAAGGGCTCTGCCCCCTGAACAATGATATCATTGACGCACATAGCGACCAGATCAATGCCGACGGTATCGTGCTTGCCGGTATCGAATGCTAGCTTCAGTTTGGTGCCGACACCATCCGTTGCGGAGACCAAGGTTGGGTTTTTATACTTGCTAGCTTGAAACGCAAACAAGCCACCGAATCCACCTAATTCAGTGAGAACCTCGGGTCTGGAGGTCGATTTTACCATGGGCTTGATCATCTCAACCAGCCGGTTGCCGGCATCGATGTCTACGCCTGCGTCTTTATAGGTAGCACTTTTCTCTTCCACGGTGTCAGCTCCTTGATTCAAAGTGGCGACAAGTAATAATCCATGGGTTGTTCCTTGTCAATGTCAATTTGGGGGTAATCTGTTTGTACCTTTACACAGGTATTGGCACTAGAATAGTATGCAGCGTTACCGTGGCGGAATATCTGCCGCCCAGTAGGTGCTGGTTACCTTTTTTTGCCCAGCGCAGTGTAGCGCATACCGCCCTGGTTGTCAGGCCATAGTTATTGAGCTTTGGTTGATAGCTTTGGCTGTCCGTAAAGATTGGTAAGGGATGAATGTATGAATGGGTCGTATGCTACCCAATGTAACTCCTGGCCACCAACCGACTCTAGAATAGTAGGGGCCTCGCTGTACGATATTCCGGAACTGGTACAGGTAGAGCAACAGTGTTATGCTCAGCCGTGGAGCAGTGCCAGATTTGAGCAGGAGTATTTAAACCCAGTAAGCCACCTATTGCTCAGCCGCGGTGACACTGGGATTGCGGCGTATCTGTGTTTTTGGCACGTAGATACCGAGGTCGAAATCCACAATATTGCCTGTGCACCGCTAGCACGGCGCAGTGGTGCAGCGCAGCGGTTGCTGACCTATCTGCGCCATTGGTGCGGTGAGCGTGGGGTGGAATATATGTTTCTTGAGGTACGTCACCGCAACTTGGCGGCGCTCAATCTGTATCGTAAGTTCGGGTTCAGCATATGCGGGCGCAGGGAAAATTACTACAGCGACGGTGAGGATGCACTGTTGATGCAGTATCTTGTCGGGCGCAACACTGCAGGAGATAGACCATGAAAGACAGCATAACTACCGTATTGTACAACCGCCAGATGGCTCCGGGGTATTACTGCATGGGGATTGCCGCGCCGGGATATCCGCAATTGGCCAGGCCCGGTCAATTTGTCATGGTGCGGGTAAATCAGAGTTACGATCCGTTGTTGCGGCGTCCGTTCGGCATTTTCCGTACCGGAACCGAGGAGTTGTCCCACTCCGAGATGGAGTCGCAAGACTACATGGAGGTGGTGTATAAGGTTGTCGGGCGCGGTACCCGCCTCATGTCCCATTTGGTCGCCGGGGATGAAGTTGGGCTCTTGGGCCCGCTCGGTCAGGGGTTCTGCATCAGCCCTGATGCAGGCGGAGCCATGCGCGATGCAGTACTGGTCGGTGGTGGCATCGGAGTGGTGCCCCTCTTCATGCTGGCGCAACAACTGGTAGCACGTGGAGTCAAGGTGCATCTTCTCCTAGGTGGACGCAACTGTGGCGATATTCTGGCCCTTGCAGAGTTTGAACGTCTGGGAGTAAAGACCAGTATCGCTACCGATGATGGTACCTTAGGTGAGAAGTGTTTTGTTACTCAACTGCTTCAGGCTACGTTGCAGAAATTTCCCGCTGTACAGGTGTTTGCCTGTGGTCCTACCCCCATGCTTCATGCAGTACAGCAGATATGTGCTGCAGCTGGCGCGGAGTTGCAGGTATCCCTCGAAGCTACGATGGCTTGTGGCGTTGGCGCCTGTCTCGGTTGTGTGGTCGAGGGGCGGAATCATTCAGAACAGCAACCGGAATATTTGTGCACCTGCAAGCAGGGACCAGTCTTTGATGCGCATGAACTCGCCTGGACGCAGGAGGCCCTAGGCCCGGTTTTAACTCCAGCGGAGGATAGCTTATGAGTAGTTTGAACCACATGAAGCGTATGAGCCCACCGCCGAAGCTGGAGGTTGAAATTGCCGGTCTGCGCCTGAAGAATCCGGTGATGCCGGCTTCGGGGACCTTCGGCTATGGGGAAGAGTTTTCACCCTATCTGGATTTGGAACAGTTAGGCGCCATTGTGACCAAGGGGATATCTTTGGCGCCCAAGGCTGGTAATCCCATGCCGCGTCTGGCGGAGACACCAGCAGGGATGCTCAATGCCATTGGTCTGCAAAACGTCGGAATTGAAGCCTTCTGTAGCCAAAAAGTAGAATTTTTAAAAAAAATATCCACCCCGGTCATTGTCAACTTTTTTGGCAACACCTTAGAAGAGTACATTGAAGTAGCGCGCAGACTCAATGAGGTTGAGCGTGTTGATGCGGTGGAGCTGAATATATCTTGTCCCAACGTCAAGGCTGGCGGGATTGTCTTCGGCACCGATCCTGTTACCGCAGCGCGGGTGGTGAGCGCAGTGCGGCGGGAGGTTCAGGTCCCCCTTATCGTAAAGCTTTCCCCCAATGTTACCGATATCCGTGTGATGGCGCGTGCCGTTGAGGATGCTGGTGCCGATGCCATCAGCTGTATTAACACCCTCACCGGGATGGCGGTGGATCTGGAACGGCGCTGCCTGAGCTTAGCCAACGGTACCGGTGGATTATCCGGGCCTGCTATCAAGCCGGTGGCGTTGCGCATGGTGCATCAGGTGGTCAGTAGTGTGTCGATTCCAGTGATAGGGATTGGTGGGATCATGAGTGCTGAGGATGCATTGGAGTTTTTGCTGGTCGGAGCCAGAGCGGTGCAAGTTGGTACCGCGAATTTGGTGAATCCTGGAGCGATGGCGAATATTATCGCTGGGATAGAAGAGTTTCTAGCGCAACGCGGTATCGAGGATGTCAACAGCTGGATAGGCTCGTTGAAGTAGCCGGATGCAGACCTTAAAGATGACAGATATTAACGACGCAAGGGCCTAGCTTACTCAATGGATATTATCACCAGCCATGTCAATGCAGATTTTGACAGTCTTGGGGCTATGGTTGCAGCGAAGTTGCTGTACCCAGACGCAATTCCAGTGTTTCCCGGCGCTACAGGCCCCGCAGTGCGCGAGTTTCTGGAGCAGACCGCGGTGTGCGGCCTCGATTTTGCCCGAATCCGTGACATTGACCTGTCCAAGGTCAGGCGCCTGATTCTGGTAGATGTTAACAGCCCGGAAAGGATAGGCCCCCTTGCCGAGCTGATGCAAAACCCCGCAGTTGAGCTGCACATCTATGACCATCATCCTCTTCACAGCGACAAAATTGACACAGAATTACTGCATATCCTCCCCGTAGGCGCTACAGTGACTGTGATGGTAGAGCACCTACAGCAACGCAAAATTCAGCCGGACAAATCTCAGGCAACCGTGATGATGTTGGGCCTGTATGAGGATACCGGCGGACTATTGTTTACCTCAACCACCCGTGCTGATTTTGCCGCCGCGTCTTTTCTGCTCGAAGCGGGGGCGGACTTGTCCTTGGTTGCCACTTACCTTAGCCGTGAACTCAATGCTGACCAAGTTGATGTCATGCATCAGCTGTTGCAGTCGCGCGAAGTTCTCAATATCCATGGGATTGATATCAGTCTTGCGCGCGCCTCTATCGACAAGTATGTAGGTGATCTGGCGGTACTGGCGCACAAGATTCGTGACATGGAAAATCTGGATGTGCTGATTATCGTTGCGCGCCTTGAAGACAGGATCTTTATGGTAGGGCGCTCGCGCGTGCCGGAAGCTGATGTCAGCCACATCCTAAGTGTTTTCGGTGGTGGCGGCCACGCGACCGCGGCTTCAGCTACGGTACGCAACATGACTCTAGTGCAGGTGATGGAGGCGCTTCCTCCTTTGCTCGAAAAGGTTGTAGTCGCGCCCAAACGCGCTGAGGTGCTGATGTCCACCCCTCCACGTAGTGTAGGTGTTTCCCAGACGTTAAAGGAAGCACGCACGGTTCTGACGCGTTACAATATCAATGCACTTGCGGTGGTGGATAAAGGCAATATCGTGGGTATCGTCACACGGCAACTAGTTGAGCGGGCAGTGCACCTTGGCCTGCAGGATGTGCCCGTGCGGGAGTACATGGTTGCTGAATTCGGTACGGTCAGTGCTGATGCCAGCATCGAAGACGTACAGAAAATCATTGTTGCGCAGCGCCAGCGTTTTGTCCCTGTAGTTGAGGGACGGCGTCTGATAGGGGTGATCACCCGTGCGGATTTGTTGCGCCATATGCTCAGCGGCGCGCGCGATTTGCATGGACGCGCTCCGATTATCTCTGGCACAGACGGCATCAGCATGGATCGCAGACGTATGGCGCGAATGCTTGAAAAAGGGCTACCTGCTCGGATTCAGCAGCTCTTTAAGCTCCTGACCCGTACTGCTGACGAATTGCACATGCAGATTTACGCCGTAGGTGGGTTTGTGCGTGATCTGCTCTTGAAAATTCCGAATCTCGATGTCGATGTGGTAGTAGAAGGGGATGCCATTGCATTTGCGCGGGCTTTGGAGACGCGCTGTGTGTGTCGGGTGCGGGCGCATGAAAAATTTGCCACTGCGGTGGTGGTGTTCGAAGACGGCTTCAAGCTTGATCTCGCTTCAAGCCGGACTGAATACTACCTTGAGCCAGGAGCGCTACCTACGGTGGAAGATGCGTCGTTAAAGCTTGATATGTACCGGCGCGATTTTACCATCAACACCCTTGCTCTTTCCCTTAATAATGCCAACTATGCCGAACTGCTTGACTATTTCGGAGCGCAGCGCGATCTGCACGACCGCGCGATTCGGGTGTTGCATAATCTCAGTTTTGTTGAAGACCCTACCCGAATTTTGCGCGCCATCCGCTTTGAACAGCGCTTGGGTTTTGTCCTCGGGATGCAGACGCGTCAATTGCTCACAAGTGCAGTGCAGACAGGCTTTCTCGAACGGGTAAGTCCACTGCGCTTGTTCAACGAATTGCGCATTATCCTGAGTGAAGCCAACCCGGTAGATGCACTGGTACGCCTCGATGAGTTGGAGGTGTTGCGTGAGATTAGCCCACACTTGCAGTTGAATCCAGTGACCCGCAGATACTCCGAGCAGGCTGGCAGGGTAGTTAACTGGTTTGAGTTGCTTTACACTGGGGAAGAGTTTTCCCCTTGGATGGTGTATTTTCTGTGCCTTAGCGGAGATTTAGTCCCAGAGGATATGGGGTATTTGTGCCAGCGTCTGCAGATCCCACACCGTTGGGACAGAATCCTCCTCGATGAATTGCCACGCGGTCGCACTGCATTCCAGATGTTGCAGAAGGAACACCGGAGGAAAAAACTGGCAGACAGTCGTGTGGCACAACTGTTGGACGACCTCAGCCCAGAAATTCTACTGTATGGCATGGCGCGCACCGAATATGAAGAGGTACGCCTTAAATACTCGCACTATATTGCACGGATTCGCGCGGTCAGGCCCTTACTCAATGGCTGGGATGTGCAGAAGTTGGGGTGTGAACCCGGCCCACTGGTAGGAGATATCTTGCAAGGGCTACGTGCGTCGCGCCTCGATGGTGGGGTGAACACCCGTGCGGATGAAGAGCTCTGGGTGCAGCAATATTTGCACGAAGCAGCGCTCCCAAAAGACAACATTGGAGCCGCTGCCCCCGGAACTGTTGAGAGGTAAAGGATGCCTTGTCTGCGCATGTATATATCTGAAAAAACCATGCTGTAGTAGCAAAAGGAAACATATTATTCATGGAACACTTGCTGGTGAAAATTTCAATCATGTTGGTACCGGCTTTGCTGGCGGTAACCGTACATGAAGTGGCACACGGCTATGTGGCAGATCGTTTTGGAGATCCAACCGCACGCCTACTGAACCGACTGACCCTGAATCCACTGCGTCACCTTGATATCTTTGGTACCTTGGCGTTGCTGCTGGTGGGTTTTGGCTGGGCAAAACCGGTGCCGGTGAATCAGTCTAATCTGCGTAACCCACACCGGCACATGCTTTGGGTCGCGGTGTCCGGGCCGGTATCCAATTTTATTCTTGCTGGGCTATCTGCTCTAGTTGTCCATTTTATCGGGATGCTCCACACCTTGGGGGTGGAGTCGATAACCAAGCCTTTGATGATGATGGCGGCCTTTAGCCTGTATATAAATGTAATTCTCGGGGTAATAAATATGGTGCCTATTCCTCCCCTCGATGGTGGGCGGGTGCTGGCAGCATTATTGCCGCCGCGTTATGCCGCCGTTCTTATGCGCCTGGAACCATTTGGGTTTTTCATCGTAATCGGGCTTATTTTCTTTACCCAGGTGTGGTCTGCGGTGGTGGGTCCGGTGGTATATGCTATTGTGGCGCTGCTGTCAGGATCCCATGTGGAAGTGGTGCACGCAGTTATCCAGTTTTTGTTCAGCAAGTAATGCCAAACGAAGATGGCTAAGTCTGCCTACGAGGTAAAATTAAGTCAGTTTGAAGGTCCTCTCGATCTGCTTCTTCACCTAGTACAAAAAAATGAGATGGATATTCAGGATATCCAGATAGCGACCATAACGGCGCAGTATCTCGAACACTTGAAACACATGGAAGCGCAGAACATCGATGTCGCGAGTGATTTTTTGCTCATGGCAGCTACCCTGCTTTATCTCAAATCACGCACCTTGCTCCCTGTGTCCAGAGTAGAGGTGGAACAGGATGAAGGGGTAGATCCTGAGGAAGAACTCAAGCAAAGGTTGTTGGAATATCAACGCTACAAAGAGGGGGCACAAAAACTGGAGCAGTTCCCCCGCCTGTTTCGTGATGTGTTTCCGCGCCCGCCGCTGGCGCTGGATGAGGTCGACTCGGCAGCATCATCTGAGGTGCAACCTCAGATTGATATCAGTGTCTACGATCTGGTGCGTGCCTTCAGTGCAGTGATGCGACTTAAACAAGCACCGCCGGTTCATCGCATCAACGGGGGGGGGATCAGCGTAACTCTAGGGGTGCGATTACTGTTGCAGCAATTACATGGCCAAGAGCGCGTCAGTTTTCAGCGCTGCTTTACTGCTGCGACTACTCGGTTGGAGGTGGTGGTTCAGTTTGTCGCCATGCTAGAGCTGATCCGCCTACAACTATTGAGCTTTGAGCAGCACAGCCACGGTGGGATGGTGTACATGTATCCATCAGAACGGATCCGCAATGGATGTTATGCAGATATCGAACATATGCTTGATCTGAAAGAGCCCCTTGATGATTAATCTGAAGGCAGCTGTGGAAGCGGTTTTATTCAGCTGTGACAGCGCCTTGAGTATGACAAAGCTTGAACAGATATTTGAGGTTGATCAGGAAGAGCTGCGTCGGGCCTTGCAGCAGCTGCAGCACGAATGTCAGCAGGAGGGGCGCGGGGTAGTACTGCAAGAGGTGGCCGGCGGCTTCCAGCTCCGCACCCGACCTGAGTACGCGCAGTGGATAATGCAGCTTAAGCGCACCAGAAATATGAATTTATCGCGCGCTGCTACCGAAACTCTCGCCATTATAGCTTACCGCCAGCCCGTAACCAGAGCAGAAGTAGAAGCCCTGCGGAGCGTGGATTCTGGCGGCATAGTACGCACGTTGCTGGAAAAGGATCTGGTGCGGGTGGCAGGAAAAAAAGATGCTCCTGGCCGTCCCATCATATATGCAACCAGTACCAGGTTTCTGGAAGTTTTCGGTCTTAACAGTCTCGAAGATTTGCCCAGTTTACGCGATTTTAGAACAGATGAACTAGAATTTGAATCCGAAATGAACTTTGAACCTGAAAAGGGGGGACAGCAGTGAATCAAGCTGCAGCCACTGTGCGTATTCAAAAACTTATTGCCCGTGCTGGTTTGGCTTCGCGCCGTGAAGCTGAGCGTTGGATTGAACAGGGGCGGGTCACCCTCAATGGCAAGCGTGTCAGCCTAGGTGATCAAGCAAATCCACATCATGACCAAGTAGAAATCGATGGACGTCCCCTGTCAAAAGAGCAAAACAAATGCTACCTTATGCTCAACAAACCCTTAGGCTACGTAACGACAGCGCATGACCCGCAGGGACGTGCTACGGTTTTTGACCTCGTGGCACAGGTGCCCGAGCGCCTGTTTTCCATTGGCCGGTTGGATCTAAACACCGGAGGATTGTTACTGCTCACCAATGATGGAGCATTGGCCAACAGTCTGCTCCATCCGCGTTACGGCATCCCCAAAACCTACCGAGTTAAGATAAGTGGTGAATTGGGGCCAGTGGCGCGACAAAGCCTGGAACAGGGCGTTTCGCTTGAAGATGGGATTACTGCTCCGGCGCAGGTCAGCAGGATTAGGGAATCGAGTCGTAATACCTGGTTTGACTTAACCATTACCGAAGGACGAAATCGCCAAGTAAGGCGGATGTGCGAGGCGGTAGGGTGCTCGGTCAGTATGCTTAAACGGGTGCGATTTGGTACTCTGGAGCTCAAAGCGTTACCTGTCGGGCGTTTCCGTCATCTGAGTGCAGCGGAGGTAGAATCGCTGCGCCGATTATGAAAAATGCAGTAGTGCTGTTATCTGTTATACTTAAGAAAATGCCTAAGATGTTCATGAAGGTGGAAGGCAACATTAGGGTGAAGCTTCGTGTGTATGACGTAAGCAAATGTTTTTTCAGGGTTTTTTGTTGTATATAATCTTGACCTACCAAGTCCTCTGTTTTAACCTGTCCAAATCTGAAAAGCATACTCTCCAAAAAAACGTCTAACCAATTGGAGTTTTCTGTGGCCAATAAAGAAAAATTGCTGGAAACAGCTCAGAAATTTTTGCAGAAAAACCAGCTTTCCAAGGCTATAAAGCAATATGAAAAAATCTTGGGCCTGGATGAAAAAGACTTTCGCTCTAGGCAAAGGCTGGCGGAGTTGTATAGTCGCAAAGGTGAGGTAGATAAGGCGCTTGCGCACTACGAAAAGGTGGCTGCCTACTATGCAGAGCATGCCTTTTATCTCAAGGTCATTGCGGTTTACAAACAGATGCAGCGGCTTGCACCGGAGAATACTTCTTTTACCCTTAAGCTGGCGAAGTTCAATGAACGCCAAGGCTTGACCGGTAACGCCCTGGCAGAATACCGCACTCTGCTGCGCCACTATGAAGCTAGCGCCGACCTAAACGGAGCGATAGAGTCCCTTGGGCGCATCCGGCACCTAGATCCTGATAATGTTAACGCTGCAGTTAAGCAGGCTGATTACTTGGCGCGAAGTGGCGAGGCCGAAGATGCGCGACTCGTATTTTATGAGGTGGAAAAGCGCCTTCGGCAAAAAGGAAATCATAAACATCTGGAAATGTTCTATCAGCACTTTATGGAACTGTGGCCAGATAATGTCGATGTTCAGGTGGGCTTTGGTCGTGCCATGCTTGACTTTAGTTCGCCTGAAACTGCGCTGGAGTACCTGGGTGGCCTCAACCATCAGTATCCTGAAAATGGCGTGGTCCTCGATCTGCTTGCCGCAGGGTTGCATCGGTGCGGAGAGTTCGATCGCGAGCGTGAGTGTCTGCGAAAATGGGCGAAGTTAGAGCCTGAAAACATTGATTCTCGCCTGCGCTTGTTTGAGGCCTTATTAGAAGCTGGGGAGGCAGAAGCCTGTTTCTTAACACTTGAAGAGGCCAAGGAACGTTTTTTCACGGATGAGCGGGTAGACGAGATCAAGCCGTTTTACGAACGTCTGCATAAAATGCTGCCCGACAATCGCGATGTTGTTAAGTCGTTGCGTACCATCTACGAGCATCTTGGTGAAGGGGAAAAACTCTTTGATGCTTTTTCTCTCAACGACGAGGCCGCGTTCGGTGCTGAACCGCTAGCTCACTCATTTGGCTCCGATAGTGATGGAGCGCATAGCAGTGCAGAGGTGGCAGAGAGTCTTCCCGCTGCTGGCGAGGATTCGAGTGATTCGGATTTTAACAACATAAATTTTGATGATATTGTGTTCGACACCATGGACGATGACCAGGGACCACTGGATTTCGACATGGATGATGTTCTGTCCGCAGAAGACACCCCATCCACGCATTCATCTGCAGTCAGACCACGCATCGATGTAAGTGCCATACTGGAAGAGATAGATTTTTATATGCAGCAGGGGCTTTTAGATGAAGCCCTTGAAGGGTGTCAGCGTCTGAGTATTCAGGTGCCGGATAGTTCCGAGGTTAAGCAGCGGCTTGAGAAAATTGAACGTTTCCGCTCGCGCCAGCGTGCTCCTTTAGCAGGTATTGCCCCAGATGATGCATCACTGCACCAGACTGCCACCCCGGATGCCGACGAACTCCAACAGAGTTTTTCCTCCGAGCAGGTTTCACCTTCGGGGCAGAGCCCTTTCCAGGAAGAGGAACCTCTGCTTGGATTGAAGCAGAGCCTGCAAGGTGGTTTTGATCTAGACATAGAGGTCCCAGAGTTGGCGGACTCACAGCTAGGAATTGAGACCGAGATAGAAGAAGAGGATACCGAATCTGCATATAATCTCGGGATAGCATATATGGAAATGGGACTGAATTCCGATGCAGTGTTGCAATTCATTAAGGCCAAAAAGGATCCGGCGCGCAAGGTTGCTAGCATATCTATGCAGGCGCGATGTTACCAATCCATGCAGCAGTACGATAAAGCTGAAGAGGCTCTTACCTATGGGCTAAGCGCGGCGGATTTGAGCATGGACGAACGCATTGCGTTGTATTACGAAACAGGGCTGCTGTATGAAGAATGTGATCGTCATGCTGATGCACTTGCGAGTTATCAGGTGGTTGAGGATAAGGACCCTGAGTTTCGCGAAGTGAGAAAAAAGGTCGCCGCGCTTAGGCTGATGATCGGAGTTGCGGACAGCAACGATGATCTGCACCGGGTTTCATACGTTTAAAGTAGCAATGTTCGGTAATGTGCAATCTCCCCCATGGCGTTCGATCCTGAACAGGAGAGTAGATGAGCAGTTTGCAGTTTTTTGGATTTGAGCGGGAACCATTCTCCAATGCCCCTGATTCCCGCTTTTATTTCGAAAACAACCAACATAAACAGGCGCAGTTGCGTATTCGCCATGTAATTGACTCTGGTGGCGGACTCGCGGTGATCTCTGGGGGGATAGGTTCAGGGAAAACTACTCTGGCTAGACGCATCCTTGATACCCTGGCACCGGGCGCGTATGAGGCATCGTTGTTGGTTATGGTGCATTCTGGGGTTACCCCAAGCTGGATATTGACCCGCATCGCTATGCAGTTGGGGGTCAAGGAGCCCGCAGCAGATCGCATGGCGGTACTGAAACAACTGTACGATCGTTTATTGGAAATTCACACCGAGGGGCGTAGCGCCGTAGTCCTCATCGATGAAGCTCAGATGCTCCAGACCAGTGCCTTGATGGAAGAGTTTCGTGGCCTTTTGAATTTAGAAATCCCAGGAAAGAAATTATTAAACTTGGTCTTTTTTGGGCTGCCAGAAATCGAGGAATGCCTGCGCCTAGATGAACCGCTGGCACAGCGGGTTGCCATGCGTTATCATCTCCACCCGCTCCAGGAACAGGAAACTGTAGATTATATTCGCCACCGCCTGCGCATTGCCGGTGCCAGCTATGCCATGTTTGCCAATGACGCTGTTGAAGAGATCCATAAGTTTTCTGCCGGGGTGCCACGCTTAATAAATACGCTAGGGGCTAATTGTCTGTTTGAAGCATTCCTGAACAGCAGACGCGTAATCGATACGCCGACTGTGGTCAGGGTCGCAGGTGACTTGGGTCTGACTTCTGAGCAGATCAATGAAAATCGAGAGGGTGTGGAGCGGCATCTTAGTAAAATCGAAGAACTGCTCGAACGTCTTGAGAAGCGCAGAGATTAAGTCTGGGCCATACGCGCGCGAATCTTTTCTGCCGGCTAAAGCCGGTTTTTTTGTAGGTATCGTAAAGGAGATATATGGATCCTGAAGTTGTCATCCTACCGGAAAAACTGTGCAACCAGATAGCTGCCGGTGAAGTAGTCGAGCGCCCAGCATCAGTGGTTAAAGAACTGGTGGAAAATGCCATCGATGCCGGCTCTACCAAAATTGTTATCGAGGTGGTTAATGGTGGGGCGCGTCTGATCCGGGTTAGTGATAACGGCAAGGGGATGAATCAGCACGATATTTTTCTGTGTTTTGAACGCCATGCCACCAGTAAGATCCGTACCGAAGCAGATCTGTTCAACCTGAGCTCACTAGGTTTTCGCGGAGAGGCGCTCCCGGCCATCGCTGCGGTATCGCGTCTGCGGGTTTGCAGTCGCCACCACAGCACAGAAGTAGGGATGCAGATAGAGCTCAAGGGGGGAGTGGTTGTCGATGCCACTGAAGTAGGGGTTCCAGTCGGCAGCATGTTTGAGGTGCAGGACCTGTTCTACAACCTGCCGGCCAGAAGAAAATTCTTACGAAAAATCGCCACTGAATTTGGACGTATAACTGAGACCGTGATGCGTCTTGGGTTGGCCCACCCGCGTATTCAATTTCAGTTGGTCCATAACGGGCGTCAGGTTTTTAATTATTATCGTCAGCAGCAGATGTTTGAACGCATTGCCGAAGCGTTAGGGCGCTCTGTTGCAGGGGGGTTGCAGAGCATTACGTGTGAGAGCGGCGATATTTTCCTCAGTGGCTACATCGCCCCGCCGGAGCACAGTCGTTCCACCACTCAGGCTATGTATACCTATATCAACGGGAGGTATATTCGCGACCCCGTGGTTAAGCATGCCGTACTGGATGCTTACAGGCAGTTGCTTATGAAAGGGCGTTATCCGGTCTGCGTTCTGTTTTTACACATGCCGGCAGCACAGGTTGATGTGAACGTACATCCGACCAAGCATGAGGTGCGCTTTCACGACCAGCGTTTGGTGCACGATTTCATCACCAATGCGGTGCGACAACAACTGCGCGGTGCCTGCGATTCAGGTGGGCCAAAGTATGAGGTCTTCTCTGCAGCACAGCAAGAATTGGCTACTGGCGCCCCAAGTCCTACTGAGCACACGGGCTCAATCTTTCCCGCTGAAGCGACCGCTGTTGCGGCGTCTACTTTTGCTTCCCCTCCGCACCCTTTTCCTCAGTCTGTTCAATACCCTACAACGACGGAGGGCTCTGAATATGGCAAAGTGGCAGAGGTTGACGATAGCTGGAGTATTGTCACAAATGGCGATGTGGCTTCGAACGGGATTGTTGGTGCCCAAATTCAACCAGCGCAACATTTTTGTCCTAGCGGTGGCGCCGCGACTGCCACACCGGGATATTTTTCCTCCCTGCATCTGATCGGTCAGTATGCTCACAGCTACATGGTGTGTGCAGATGGCGATGCACTGGTACTGATCGATCAGCACGCCGCTCATGAGCGAATCGGATTTGAGCGCCTGCGGGAGCAATATGCGCGCCTGGCGGTTGAGCGACAGGAACTGCTGTTTCCGCTGATGCTGGAGTTAACCCAATCCCAGGACACACAACTGCTTGAACAGGTTGAATATTTCTCCCACCTCGGGTTTGACCTTGAACCGTTTGGGGGCACCACTTGGGCATTGAAGGCTCTCCCTGTGCTGCTTGAAGAACACGATATTACTACCCTTGTTCTGGATATCCTTGAAGACTTAAGCAGCTGGGGCACCTCTCAGTCGCAACGCCAGGCAGTGGATGACGTCTTGATCAAGATGGCGTGCCACAGCATGGTGCGCGCAAACGAAAGGCTTGATCAGAGCGAAATGCGGGCGTTGTTGACCCAGTTAGACCAAGTGGATTTCAACCGCCATTGTCCGCATGGCCGCCCAGTATTGCACATGATACCGCGGCGAGAAGTGGAGAAGTTCTTTTCCCGCACCTGATATACGACTTAAAAAATGGTATGCGCCTGTGCTGCGGGTAGAATCCAACGCACTTGATGGCCCCTTAATAAAACAATGTACATAACAGCTTGCGCAAGGGTATATCCTGGTATGAGAACGATAGAAAAAATACCACTGCTGGTTATTACCGGCCCGACGGCAGCAGGTAAAACTGCTCTAGCCCTAGAGTTGGCTGCACACCGAGATATAGAAATAATTTCAGCTGATTCACGTCAGGTGTATCGCCACATGGATATAGGCACAGCCAAGGCTAGCGTCCAAGAACGCGCCGAGGTTACACATCACTGCATCGATATTGTAGATGTGGACGAGCCCTTTAGCGTCTCTGCTTTCAGTGAAATAGCGCACGCTGCCATTGAGGATATTCACCGCCGTGGGCGGCTACCGGTTGTCGTAGGGGGAACTGGGTTGTATATCCGCGCGCTTACTTGGGGCCTTGCCCCTCTGCCAGGAGCTGATGAGGCACTGCGCCGTAAGTGGCATGCGCTAGAGAAAGAGGAGAAAGGAAGCCTGCACACCCGCTTGACCAAGGTCGATCCCAAATTGGCAAAGGGGTTGCATACAAACGACATTACGCGTATTATCCGTGCTCTTGAGGTGCATTCCTTGACGGGTAAAACCATGTCGAGTTGGCAGCAGGAGCATCGTTTTGCCGAGCGCCCCTATTTTGCGCTCAAATTGGCAGTGACCTGCGAACGTAGCCACTTATACCGGCGCATAGAGGAGCGGGTTGAACTGATGTTAGCCCAGGGACTCATGGATGAAGTGCGCGCGCTGCTGCAACGTGGTTACAACCCAGAGCTTAAAGCGATGCGTACCATCGGCTATCAGCAAAGTGCCGCCTACTTGCGCGGTGAACTCAGCTTTGCTCAGGCGATCGAGGAAATAAAGCGCGATACTAGAAGATATGCAAAGCGCCAGTTGACTTGGTTGCGTCACGATAACGAAATAAATTGGCTTGAATGCCCCTTGGACTCTGGTAGTATCGTCGAATGGGCTGACCAACTTTTATGTAGATGCAGATGAAATGAGGAGAGAAAATATGGCAAAAACCCCTTTTAATATTCAGGATCAGTATCTGAATCAAGCACGTAAGGAGCGGGTAAAACTGAATATCGTCATGATGTCTGGGGAGCAACTGCAGGGCTATATTAAATCGTTTGATAACTTTTGTGTCCTAGTGGAGAGTGACGGCGATTATCTCCTGTACAAACATGCTGTTTCTTCCATTACCTCCACAGATGGTTTATTTAAACTGCACGGAAGTCGTGACTAAGAAACACTGCGCGGATTTTTCAAGCTACAGGCCCCCTGTTACACCAGCAGGGGGCCTGTAGTGTTTTTATCACCATGGATACGGGGGGAGAACAGGCTCTGGATAAGGTTAAATCCACTTCAGAACCCATTTAAGTGCCTATGTTGCAGATAGATTCCATATATCCCGAGAGTATTGCCGCAGAGCTTGGAGTTGCAGGTGGCGATTACCTGGTAAGTATAAATGGCGAAGAGGTTGATGACGTAGTTGATTATCTGCGCCTGACTGCTGATGGGCATCAGTTGTTTGTTGTGATTGAGACCGCCAACTCGGAG
Organism: Desulfuromonas sp.; assembly: GCA_028685815.1. Lineage (GTDB taxonomy): Bacteria > Desulfobacterota > Desulfuromonadia > Desulfuromonadales > Desulfuromonadaceae > JAIVHC01. Next base: position 9,112 of record JAQUDG010000020.1, on the reverse strand, counting down.
GTGTGGGAACTTGACATAGAATACGAAGCCGATCAGATGCTTGGGTTTGAATTTAGCCATCCAGCCCCGCGTGCCTGTTCGAACAACTGCCAATTCTGCTTTGTGCGTCAGCTTCCGTCTGGGATGCGTGATACCCTGTATGTTCGAGATGACGACTACCGTTTTTCTTACCTGTACGGTGCTTATATTAGCCTTACCAATCTGCAACGCCAAGATGTGGAACGTATCAAGGCGCAGAAGCTGTCTCCGCTGTATATATCGGTTCACAGTACCGTTGCCAATGTGCGTGCGCAGCTTCTGGGGCGGCGTAGTGCTGCTGATGCTGCAGTTTTGCCCCTGGTGCAGGAGTTGGCACTGGCGGGGATAGAGATGCATACCCAAGTGGTCTTGTGTCCGGGGATAAACGACGGCCCAATACTGGAACAGACCATTTCCGACTTATTTGATCTGTACCCAGCGGTAGCGAGCCTCGCTATTGTGCCAGTAGGGTTGACCCGTTACCGTGAAGGGTTGCCTGAGTTGCGGATGGTGGGTCAAGAGCAGGCCAATGAGCTGCTTGAACAAGTGGAGCACTGGCAGCAACACTGTCTTAAGCGCGCTGGAACACGTTTTGTGTTCGCGGCAGATGAGCTCTACCTGACGGCGCAGCGTACATTTCCCTCTCATGCCGCCTACGAAAATTTCTGTCAGATAGAAAACGGGATTGGCCTGATTGCCGAATTTGAAAACCAGGGTGATGAGGTGCTGGCAGAAGTGGAGGCCGAGTTTTGTGCCGGGGTGAGAGTTACCTTGGTATGCGGTTATTCTGCACGTCGTAGCCTTGAAGCCTTTGTACGCAAATTTAACCACAAGGCGCAAACCCAACTACAGGTTCACGCGGTGAGGAATAAGTTCTGGGGAGAACGTGTCACCGTGAGTGGCCTATTGACCGGTAACGATATTCTCGCTTCCCTCAACGACGCACGTGCGCGCGGTTTTGAGCCTGGGCAGGCCATCTTGCTGCCAGAGGTAATGTTTAAGGAACATACCGAGATCTTGTTGGATGATATGGATCGACATACTCTGGAGCAGAGCCTTGGGATTGGAGTAATTAAGATTGCCTCAGATCCGTGGGCGGTCCTAGATGTAGTAGAAGAACTGTGCGCGGGTTAATGCCAACGCAGTTTTCGCTTATCGTGGTGATATGCGCCATTCGTTTGCCTGTTAACACAAAAAGAGAGATACGCTAATGACGCTCGAAGAGATTACCGCTGTTGCTCTGGATCATATGGAACAAGGCGATTATGCTGCGGCGATTAAACTGCTGGAGCAGGGGTGCAAACAGTTTTCTGAAGATGACGACCTGCTGGTATTGTATGCTGAAGCTCTGGGCGCAAATGGTGCGGAAGATAAGGCCATAGCACTGCTGGAACAGCGTCTTAAAAAAAATGGTCCATCAACAGAAATCCTCTTCGCCTTAGGGGACGAGTATTTTGCCAAACAGCGGTACGCGCAGGCAGTGGAGTGTTATAGGCAGATGCTTTCAGAGGCGGATGCTGCCGCAGAAGCTAATGTGCGCATCGGATTGGTGCAAATCGCAGAGCAGGGGTGCGAAAAAGCTGAGGAGTATTTCCATAAAGCGCTGCAAATAGATGAAAATTGTCTGGCGGCAGCTAATTCCCTCGGGGATTTATTTTTTGAAAGTGGGCATCTGCAGCAGGCCAAGAACTGGTATCAGCGCGCGATGGAGATTGACCCGCAAGATGCCGAGGCATATGCCAATATGGCCGATGTGCTGTACGAGCAGCAAGAGCAGGACAGCGCCGAACAACATGCCCGCCAAGCGCTAGAATTAGATGAACGCTGCGCTCCTGCTTGGCTCACCCTTGGTTATCTCCATATGGATGCAGACGAGGTCGAGGAGGCGTGTGATTGCTTCGAACGTTTTCTCGCTCTAGAAACCAGTCCGATCGCGGCGGATCTAATCGTGGAAGTGGGTGCTGTTCTCAAAGGGCTCAAGGGCGACTGAGGTGTTAATTGCAGAGTGGGAGAAAGTGTGCAGACGCTGCGGTCGTTGTTGTTATCATAAGATTCTTAATCGTGACGTAGTGTACTCCACGGATGTTCCATGTGTATTTCTCAACCTCGATACCATGGAGTGTAGTATCTACCCCAACCGTAATGTGGTTAATCCGCAGTGTGCTATCCTCACTCCTGATATAGTGTGTTCAGGTGCGCTGCCGCCAGAATGTGCGTATTTGCAAGTGCTTAAGTGTGATATGTGCGCCAATCACCACATCACCGAATTGCCTGCACCGCTGCAACGTCGCCTGATGCGCCATTTGTAATAGGCGCGGATGTTGTTTGGCTGGCCAAGATATCAATTGGGTGCGCGCAGAATTATCTGCTAATATGCAAGCCTGCTTGGGGTAAAGCGCTGTTGTGGCGGAGAGGGAAATAGCCGAATTAAAAGATTGTGCCAGGATAAGGGAAGCTTGTATGCAGAGAGTGACTTTAAGACATGTGCGCGTAGTTCGTCTGGTCGCGATCATAGTCCTTGGCGCTATCTTCGCAGGATCTAGCGCTGTCATAGCTCTCTATTTTCTGGCCACACCAGACAAAATCAGCGCTACGTTGATACCGGTAATAGAAGAGAAGCTCAATTGCAAAGTGGATTTTGCCCACCTAGAGGTAAATCTACTCTCTGGAGTGGAACTCACGCAACTCACTCTTGCAGTTAAAGGGCAGGCCGATCCCTGGTTTCAGGTAGATAAAGCCGTTCTGCGCTACCGTATTCTGCCATTGTTGCGAGGCCGTGTAGTCATAGACGAAGTGCGTTTGGATACCCCTCGGCTTGTGGTGTTACGTAACGTTGACGGCAGTATCGCTACGGGCAGTATCCTTGATCATGGCAAGTCATATTCTAGGGTACCTTCTGGCGGCGCGGAAGATGAGCGTCAGGTGGACTTTCATATATCCACAATTTCCATCGCCAATGCCGAAGTTCTGATACGCGATTTTACCTTTGGTGCCATCCCTCGCCTTACCCGCCTGCAGGAAGTTGGGTTGCAACTCAAGGATTTTGCTCCTGACACTGTCTGGCGTTTTGTCCTATGGGGAAAATTAAACGGAACCCCGGTGGATGTAGAAGGTTCTGTAGATCCACGCACCTCCAGCGGTTCATGCAAGCTTTCGCTTGATGAACTGAATCTAGTCGCTTTTCAACCCTACTATCGCGACTTCTTCCCCTATTTGATAAATCGTATGGGGATATCCACTGACTGCCGCGTCGATTTCAACCCTAGCCGCTTACATGTAAGCGGCAATCTTCGCGTTATACAACCTGATATATCACCTGCGGGCGATAATTCTTCTGCAACTCCGCTGAACAGTGCTGGTTTTACTGCCTCAGAGCTTAAGGCCAGTATTGAGTTGGCATGGGAACGCCAGCATCACCACCTGAAAATTATCCGTATGGATGGTGCCCTAGACGGGCTAAGTTTCGGGGTGAAGGGGATGGCGGATTTTAACGCGGAAACCCCAGTTTATGCCTTGGACGTTATGCTGCAGAAGTGGCCGGTTCGCACCGCAGTCGCGTATGCTTCAGCACCTCTGCTGGATGCGTTTGAGCAGTATGCGCCGGCGGGTACATGTACGATGGCGTTTTCTTGGCGCAGGGAGGCCAAAAACACCTATGGCTCAATTCACTCCGCCAAGATAAGTCTTACCGATGCCGGCTTGAATTTGGGGCGTCTGCGCCTCGGGCTCAGTGGTGGTCTTGAACTTAATGGCGATAAACTCAGTGCGCCAGATCTGAACGGAAAGGTCGCGGGACAGAATGTACGCCTCTCTCTGTACAGTGAAAACTGGCGAGCACTTCGTCCTCGTTTCGAGTTAAATGTACAAGGAGCAGTCTTGAATTGTTCCGATCTTTTTGTAGCAGACATCTCCAGCGGGGAAACCCGTCAACCTGGCACTGCGGCGGTCGCCGCAGGCACGTCTGAACCAGGCCCTTATAGCTTTCCCTTCGACCTCAGCGGTAAATTCGGGTTTAAGACCCTTAAGGTGCGGGCCATAGAGCTGCAGGGGGTTTCGGGCTCAATTAACCTTAATGGCAATGTTCTAGATCTTGAGCAGATACAGGCTGGCTTTGCCTCCGGCTCTCTGAATGGTACGCTCAGTTTGGATATGCGCCGCCAAGGGTTTAGCTACAGCGGAAAATTTGAAGGGATGCAGCTCAGCATACAACAACTTCTGGCGGCGCTTCAACCTGGTTTTGGCGGTACAATCAAAGGGGCGGCGTATCTGACTGCAAGTTTCTCTGGAGCCGGAACCCAGACTCTGCGGGCCCGGCAAAATCTGTCCGCCGATATAGGTTTGTCCATCGAAAATGGACTTTTGAAAGACATGAATACACTTAATGCTGTATCTCGGCAGTTAAACATCCCCGCCCTGACGACGCTGAATCTTGTTGCGGCTAGCGCTGCCATTGAGATTAAAACTGTAGATCGCCTGAAATTCACCCTGTTAGGAAGAAATGAGAGCTTAAGGGTTGATATCAGAGGGGATTCAAGTTGGCAGGGGCAGACCCAGGGGAGACTCAAGCTACATCTGGTTCCGGAACTGGCCCGAGAGCTGCGTTCCGAGTATGCGCCTAATATTATGCTTGATGAAAGTGGGATGACGCTGCTCGACTGTGCGTTTAGGGGTAATGTGCAAAATCCTGAGCTTACTTCTGGGTTAGATTTGCCATGATTTTGATCCCTATGTGCAACCGTACGTAGGCGTAGCCGATATCCTGACAGCTCTTTTGCTGTGTTTTGTTTGAACCCAAAAGAGGGGAAATGATCGATAAACGGAGAAAACCACGGAAACGTGAGCGTATGCGGGTCTGGTACGGGCCACAAACGCCTTCTAAGATAGGTTATACTTCAGATATTTCCGAGTCTGGGCTGTGTGTACAGGCTTTTGCGGTATATAATCCCGGTTCCTATTTACAACTGAAGTTGCACCTTCCATGTGGATTTATAGTTGAAATTGAGGGACGGGTGCATTGGGCGCGCAAAGTTCCGCCGAATTTGCTGCATAAGGTCAAATATGCAGGAATGGGAATTAAAATCGTAAATTTTATCGGTGAGGCCGAGCCTTATTTGCAACTGTGCCAGCTTTATGGCAGACAGCGTTAGGGTGGCAGGGTTTTATTTGCACCGCATCCGGGATGAGTTACGTGGCCAAAGATAGTCTGGATAAGGTTCTAGTTGAACGAGGGTTCTGCTCTTCACGGGTTAAGGCGCAGGCTCTTATTATGAGTGGTAATGTTCTAGTTGCAGACCAGGTTTGCGACAAAGGAGGGACCAGGGTTGCAGTAGACGCGGATATCCGCATCCGGGGGCAGGAGCTGGCATATGTCTCGCGCGGAGGGTTGAAGTTGGAGCATGCCCTGAACGAGTTCAAGCTCCAGGTTGAAGGAAGGATCGCTGTAGATGTGGGTGCCTCAACCGGAGGCTTTACCGATTGCCTACTGCAGCGGGGAGCTCGCAAGGTCTTTGCAGTTGACGTCGGATATGGGCAGCTGGCTTGGAAATTGCGCGAAGATGTGCGCGTGGTTAACCTGGAACGGACAAATATCCGCAATTTGTCTCCAGATTTGCTGCAACCACGTCCAGATCTGGCGGTAATAGATGCTTCGTTTATTTCGCTGGATAAAGTTCTTCCCCCCACATTGAACCTACTGGCCGCATCTGCGGATCTTGTCGTCTTGGTTAAACCTCAGTTTGAAGTGGCGAAGGGGAGGGTAGGTAAGGGAGGGATAGTGCGTGATCCTTCACTACACCAAGATGTCATGCGCCGTATCGAGCTCACAGCAGCAAGTCTTGGGTTGCTAGTGCTGGCGAGTTGCCAAAGTCCTGTAGTGGGGGCAAAGGGGAATATAGAGTTTCTTATGCATTTAAAGCGTCCGGAATAAATTTAGCTTCGCCGCACTGGACTTAAGTTTTTACTGGGATTTGTTGCTGCGATTGTGGTTTTACTAATTATGGTAACTATGGATTGCGGAAGCTGTGATCAGTTAAAGGAGGTTCTATGCAAAATTGTCTGTTTTGTAAGATTGTTCGAGGTGAAATCCCCGCCGATAAGGTATATGAAGATGAGCGGGTGATGGCGTTTCTGGACATTAATCCCCAGGCGCCGGTACATTTGCTCGTAATCCCGCGGCGTCATTTAGTCTGCCTTGCGGATGCCACTGCCGAAGATGCTGCTCTGTTGGGGCATATTCAGTGTGTTATCGCCGAGCTGGCTCATACGCATGGATTCGCTGATGCTGGATTTAGAGTGGTAAATAATTGCAATGAAGATGGTGGTCAGGAAGTTGAGCATATCCATTACCATGTCCTAGCCGGGCGCAGAATGCAGTGGCCGCCGGGATAGGTAGAGGCTGCGGAAGGGTCTACGTGGAGGTTAGGCTTTAGTTAATGCAATGGATGCATAAGAGGCTGGCAGTTTGTCGCTACTGGTTCAGGCTGCGACTGGCGAGCGCGGGAACCGTGAACAGAAGTGTGGAGCACAGATGAGCAGGAAATCAGATGACGCACAGATACAGCGTCTGGTTAACGAAATTGCCGAACTTTTAGTCACTCACCACGGCGGTAGTCTCTCGGAAGAGGAACTTGACCGTGGCATCGAACATTTGCGCCTGGCGGTTCAATTGGCCCGAGAATCACATGCCCAGCAGGTGAGAAAATCGGGTGAAATGTATATTTTTCATCCACTGCGGGTTGCGCATCTCGCCGCACGTAACTGGATGGGGTTTGCCTCCATTATCGCTGCTCTACTACACGATGTGGTGGAAGACACCCCCGTTACGCTGGCGGAGGTGAGTGAAACCTTTGGGTTTGAAGTTGCCCTTTTAGTTAATGGGCTGACTAAGGTAGATGACGATAACCTCAGTCGTGCAACCATGAAAGAGGAGACCTATCGCAAGCAGACTTTGATTGCTATTGAAGATATTCGGGTGCTGTGCCTGAAGATGTGGGATAGGCTCGATAATCTGCGCACCATTTCTGCGCTCAAACCTGAAAAACAGGCGTTGATTGCGGAAGAAACACGCGCCATCTACGTGCCACTGGCCCGACACCTTGGGATGGGGAAGGTGGCGGAAGAGCTTGAAGCTCTATCCCTCAAGGTGTTGTACCCACGCCGCGCCGCGCGTTATCAGGCGATCCTCGATGAGGCTAGACGTCAGTCTGAGAGTGGTCTTAAAAGCATCCGCGCAGATATTTTGGCAGAATTCAGCCGTAACCATCTAGGTGTCGCTCTTCATGACAGTTGGCGTTCCTTCTCGTTGGAAGGGGCCACAAAGATGACCCGCGGCGTTGCGTCACTGTACAGTCTAGATGTGCTGGTCGATTCAACCATGGATGCATATGTTGCGCTGGGATTATTGCATCGACTGTACCAGCCCATAACCGGCAAACTGCGGGATCATCTCAATAGCCCGTCACAGCATGGCTATCAGGCAATAAAAACTACGGTTCAGTGCGGGGAATACCGCCTGCGTATCCAAATAACTACCCACAAGCTTGGTCGTTTTAATCAATCTGGAGTGCTGGCACCGGGGTTTGAGTTTAGTAAAGAGAATTTTGCCGACCTCATGCGCAGCCTGCAGGAAGGAGAGTCGGTTTTTGACACCGAACGTCTGCGGTTAGCGTCAGCTTCTATCCGAGTATATACCCCTCTGGGGCAGCCATGGGTATTGCCCGAGGGTAGTAGCGTGCTCGATTTTGCTTTTTCCATCCACGAGGATCTGGGGATACATGCATTCCGAGCCAGAGTAAACGGACAGACCCGCCTGCTTAAACAGCGTCTGATGGATGGAGATCAGGTCAAAATTGAAGCAGCAGAAGAACCCATGGTGTTGCCACGCTGGCTCGACTGGGCCGTCACCCCGCGAGCACGTAACAGTATAAGGCGCCATCTGCGCAACGAAGTTAAAAGTAAACGAAAAGACTTAAAAGAGAAAAAGGAGTAATTCTTGCTGTATCAGTGTATGCGTCGACTTAACGAAGCCAAAAAGATAAAGCAGCGTGCTCGCACATCTAGTAAAAATATTGCTGCTCTGTTAATGGCAACTTTGCTGTTTTCCCTAGGGGCTGGCGCGGGGACCGCACAGGAGTTGGAGCGGTCGCAGCGCAAAGGAGTTACACAGGACTACGCTACAATATTTGTGTATCACCGCTTTGGGGATGAGCGCTATCCTTCAACCAATATCAGCGTAGAACTATTTGAACAACATCTGCGCTATTTGCGCGATAATTCGTATACCGTACTGTCTGTCAGTGAAATTGTTGCGCGCCTGCGCCGGGGGGAAGCCCTCCCACCTCGCTGCGTGGGGCTGAGTGCCGATGACGCCTATGCCAGTGTTTTAAGCGGAGCAGTACCTCTGCTTGACGCGTACGCCATGCCCATGACTCTATTTGTAAATGCAGATGCCGTTGGTGGGGGTAGCTATCTGACCTGGGAGCAACTACGTCAGCTTGATGCCAAAGATAACATTGAAATCGGCAACCATTCAGCCGGACATCCGTATTTTGTTAGTCTACCGCAGCTTGGAAGTACAGCATGGCGCAAACAGGTAGAAGGAGATATCTCCCGCGCCCAGCAGGCTTTTATCCAACACCTTGGGTATAGTCCACAGCTGTTCGCCTACCCTTATGGAGAGTTTTCTCCCGAACTTGCGATGGTGGTCAAGGATATGGGATTCATCGGTGCGTTGGGGCAACAGTCTGGCCCAGCAGGAAGGAACTCACCGTTGTTTGCCCTCCCACGTTTCCCCATGGGGGGTATTTACGTGGGCATGGAACGGTTGCGCAGCAATTTGAACATGGCAGCGCTGGATATAGACATCCTTCAGCCCAAAACTGGGTTGCTGTCATCTGCGGACTCCGCACCGGAGTTGGTGTTTAAGGTCAACAACCCGCACCTGCAGATCTCGACCATGAAGTGTTATATCCAGGGGCAAGAACCAGTTAAGCCGCAGGTTGTAGATGCGCAACAGCGAATTTATAAGGTGCAGGCTGCTGCCCCTTTGCAAGGGCGGCGTAACAAATATACCCTTACTGCGCAGGATAAAGACAAC
>JAQUDG010000119.1 GCA_028685815.1 Desulfuromonas sp. | reverse complement strand
CAAAGTCCAAAAACTTATAGTCGACAAATTCACAGTTCTTTTCCTTCGCGAACTCCAGTACTTCCTTAATTCCCATCGTCTATGTTTCCTTTGTTGGGTTGAGTATGAGCATGTTTCGGGGGCAATGTTTTTGTTTTATAGTGCTTTATCCCCACGTTCACCGGTGCGGATGCGCAAAACATCTTCAACCGAGGTTACAAAAATTTTTCCATCGCCAATCCTTTCGGTCTTGGCAGTTGCGGCAATCTGATCTACTACCTGTGCAGCCATATCGTCCGAAACAATTATCTCTAGCTTGATTTTAGGGATAAAGTCGACGACATACTCAGCTCCGCGATACAACTCGGTGTGGCCTTTCTGGCGACCGAACCCCTTCACTTCACTGACGGTCATCCCTTGAATGCCTATCTCGCTCAGGGCTTCCTTTACTTCGTCTAGCTTGAAAGGTTTTATGATGGCTTCAACTTTTTTCATGAGTCTTCCTCCTGCAGGTAGAGTTTGAGTGGTTAAGCATATATGGAACTAATTCGACCTATATGGATGAAGCGTATCTGCTTATGCCGTTTTGGAGTTTTTTATCCGCCAACGTGGGCTTGAAAATCTGCAAGACTACGTAAAATGCCAGCGAAATGCTACAAAGACTAACGGTTAGTATAACTCCGATATCAACCCTGCTCAAGGAAGGTTTTGTTTTATGCGTGCAAATACCCTGGGTTTCAATTCTAGCGCTACATAAAAAAACAGACCACGGCAGCAAAGGCGGGTCTGTTTTTTTTGGTAGTGGGAATGGCGTTTAAGCGCAGTGGGCGTTAAATCAAGCCAAAGGCCACCATGGCTTTGGCAACCCTGGTAAAGCCAGCAATATTGGCACCGCGCACATAGTTGTTGGGGCTGCCGTATTGCTCTGCGGTCTCATAGCACAGTTTATGGATTTTACGCATGATTTGCTGTAGGCGTTGCTCGGTATATTCGAAATCCCAAGAGTCGCGACAAGCGTTTTGTTGCATTTCCAGCGCGCTAGTGGAGACTCCACCGGCGTTGGTTGCCTTGCCGGGGCCATAGGCGATGCCGGCATCGAGGAATACGCGCACACCTTCAGGGGTGGTTGGCATATTTGCCCCTTCACCAACCGCCACGCACCCATTTTTGATCAACATGGTGGCATCTCTACCGTTGATTTCGTTCTGAGTGGCACATGGGATAGCTACATCGCAAGGAATTTCCCAAATGTTGCCTTTGGCGATGTATTTTGACTCAGGGTAGTGGGGAGCGTAGTCCTTGATGCGGCGGCGTTCAACCTCTTTAACTTGTTGAAGCAGTTCGACGTCGATCCCTTGTTCGTGGTAGACGAAGCCTCCGGAGTCAGAGCATGCGACAACCTTACCGCCGAGCTGATGGATTTTTTCGATGGTATAAATGGCCACGTTTCCGCTGCCGGAAACCACACATTTCTTTCCTTCGAGGGAATTGTTCCGCACCTTGAGCATCTCATCTACAAAGAAGGCGGCGCCATAGCCTGTCGCTTCTTTACGCACCAGGGAGCCACCCCAGTCAAGCCCTTTGCCTGTAAGTACCCCTGCTTCCCAGCGGTTGGTGATGCGCTTGTACTGGCCAAACATGTAGCCGATTTCCCGTCCACCTACGCCGATATCACCAGCAGGGACGTCGGTGTGTTCACCAATGTGGCGGTAGAGCTCGGTTATAAAGCTCTGGCAAAAGCGCATGATTTCGTTGTCGGACTTACCTTTAGGGTCAAAGTCTGAGCCACCCTTGGCACCGCCGATGGGGAGGCCGGTGAGGGCGTTTTTGAAGATCTGTTCAAAGCCCAGAAACTTTATAATGCCCAGATAGACCGAAGGGTGGAAGCGTAGCCCACCTTTGTAGGGGCCAAGTGCGCTGTTGAATTCCACGCGGAAACCGCGATTAATCTGCACATTGTTCTGGTCGTCCATCCAGGGGACGCGAAAGATAATCTGACGTTCGGGTTCGCAGATGCGCTCAATGATGCGATGGTCGGCAAACTCAGGATGTTTTACTAATACAGGCCCGAGAGATTCAAGAACCTCCAGCACCGCCTGGTGAAATTCTGTTTCACCGGGATTACGGTTCAGCACTTCCCGATAGGCTGGCTTAATTTTATCATCAAGTGTTATGTTCATAATGCTGCTCCGGGGAAATTAAGTTTAATTCAGTGCACATAAGTAGCCACCATGTGTTTATTCAAAGATAGTGCCAACACCATTTCTGCGCGGAGTTTTTGTCAGTTTCATGCCCAAAATGTCTTGAGCAGGGGGTACAGGTGCTATTCTATCAAAAGCTAATTAGTTTGAATAAATATAAAGTGTGCCCCTGAGCCACACAGTGTGTAACTTTGGCAGATTGTTGTGTGCGCTACGCTTAAAACAGATACCGGAAACAGATAAAAAGGGGATGAAGCTATCATTGCTATTGCAAGGGAATTGTTTCCCCAGGGTGATCCTGTATAGGCTCGCCCTGGGGAAACGCAGGTCCGATATCTAACTGTTTACCTATTCCTTTGCGCTGTTCAGGAGTCTGAAGTATTCGCTGTTAGTGGATAGGATGGCACGATTGTTTTTTCCGATGGTTTTCAGATACGATTCAAGGGTGCGTACGAAGCGGTAAAATTCCGGATCTTGGTTGTAGGCTTCGGCGTAGATTGCCGCCGCTTTTGCGTCGCCTTCACCCTTAATCTGCACAGCTTTTTGATACGCTTCCGATTCGATCAGCTTTAGTTCCTTGCGCATCTGCCCCAGAATATCGGCTTTTTCCCCTTCACCTTCAGAGCGATATTCGGCCGCAACTTTTTTACGCTCAGAAATCATCCGTTCGTATACGCTTTGGCGCACCTGATCTACATAGTTGATCCGTTTAATTTTAACATCGATCAATTCTATGCCGTATTCCGGAGTATTCAGGCGTGCTTTTTCCAATACAAAATCCATGATCTTATTTCTGCCAATAGACGTACTCTCGTCATCGGTAATTTGCTCAAATTTCTGCTCGGTAATGCTCAGTTCGCCAGTATAATCGACACTGCGCACCACATCTACAAGGCGATGGGCCGAAATCTGGTCACGTACTACGGAGTTTATAATATCGTTGAGCCTGCTCCGTGCGTTCTGTTCTGTGGCTACAGTGGTAAAGAATACCAGAGGTTCACGGATGCGCCAGCGTGCAGTGGTATCCACCCAGATATATTTTTTGTCGCTCGTGGGTATCTGATTCGGGTCAGCATCCCAATTGAGAATCCGGTTGGAGAAGGTGTGGACCGTTTGTATAAACGGAATCTTGAAGTGAATTCCGGCGTAACGTACGCCACCCACAGGTTTACCGAACTGGGTTACAATGGCTTGTTGCGCTTCGTTGATAATAAAGAACGAGTTTAGCGCAAGCGCTAACACTACGATTATAGGAAATATCAGTTTTTTCATCGGCTGCCTCCGTTGTCCATTGCTTTGCTACCCAGAGGTAGTAGGGGCATAATTCCAGCTCCATCTTTATCGATCAAATATAGTTCTTTTATTTCCGGCAGGATTTGTTCCATCCTCTCCAGATACAGACGTTTTCGGGTGACATTTGGAGCTTTCTTATATTCTGCGAGCAGTGCCTTGAAGCGCATGGCTTCACCTTCGGCCATATTAATGCGTTCCAGTGCGTAGCCCTGTGCTTCTAGAATTTGGCTGCGGGCCACCCCACGCGCCTTGGGGACCTCGCGGTTATATTGCTCGCGTGCTTGAAAAATGAGGCTTTCGCGTTGCTGTTCAGCTTCGTTGACTTCATTGAAGGCGCTGCGCACCTCTTTAGGTGGATTGACGTCCTGAAACTTCACTGTAATGATGCGGATGCCGATATCGTATTCGTCAAATATACTCTGCAGGTCTTTTTGCACTAGGATAGCCAGACGTTCGCGTTCGGTGGTCAAAACATCGGTAACGTTGGAGTTGCCGATCACGATGCGCAGAACAGCCTCGGACAGATCACGTATGGTTGCGGTTGGATCAGCGATATTGAACAGATATTTAACCGGATTCATTATCTGGTACTGAACGATCCACTCTAGGTCGGTGACGTTGAGATCGCCGGTCAGAATTAGTGATTCTGCGGTGTAATCTCGAGCGCCGTAGGCTGAGCGGGTATCGGCGCGAAAGCCAAACTCTTCCTTAAGGACTCGCCCAGTTTTAACCAATATCACCCGATCGACACCAAAGGGTATTTTCAGGTGCAGGCCAGGTGGCGCAGTGCCAATGTTTATTCCTAGGCGCAACAGGACCCCGGTTTCTTCGGTATCGACTTTATAAAATGCGCTTTGGGCTCCAAACAGAAGCACAAGCGCAAGGACAATGCCCAATACTAGTTTTTTGGGAGGCCCGCCGCCGGCTTTTATTTTTTTGACGAGCGCCTCCAGGGCCTGTTCCAATGGATCCTGGCGCGGTTGCCATGGGTTTTGTGACATGAGTTTCTCCTCTATGTACAGGTTAGTAGGTGCTTAAGTTAGTCGGTGTTGCGTGTAAGATGTTTCTAGAACGGATAACCAAGTACAGGCAGCCGCAGCTAGCGGCCACCCACAAACGGCCATTTGTGTGCGCTTAGCCCGCTTCGAGGGTTATCCCACTTCGTTGTAAATTCGTTCGCGAAAATCTGCACCAAGTTCGGCGGCGATAGTGGCGCAGGCGTCAATGTCAACTCCGGGGACGGTTACGGCAGAGGCTATTACCTGTGGGATAATTTTTACTGCCTCACGGATAAAGTCTTTTATCCCCGCATAACCTTCGGCACCGTAGGTAGAACGGCATAGACGCTGATACTCCTGTGCGTCGGAGGCATTAAGCGAGATTGAGATTGAATCTACCAGCCCTTTAAGTTCAGGAACAATGTTACGTTCGTGGACTAGGTTGGCCTGTCCATCGGTGTTGATGCGCACCTTAACTTGGTACTGTTTAAGCCAGCGCGCCACTTCAATCACGGTGTTGAGGCGCAGCAGCGGTTCTCCGTAGCCACAGAACACCACTTCTTCGTAGCCACGCGGATCACCAATGGCATGGATAATCTCCTGCGTGTCCGGTTCGCGCTCCAATTTCAGCTGGTGTCCCTTCACCTTGAAATCTTGAAACTTGGTGCAGAAGGTACAGCTGTTGGTGCAGCGGTTGGTGATGTTCAGGTATAAAGAGTTGCGGATGCGGTAGGCTATTTTTACCGCTTGATCAACCTGTCCAACGCCAAAAAGTTCATAGGCGTTGAGGCTGGTTATGCGCGCTATATCATGCGGAGTGAGGCCGCGTAGTTCAGCAATGCAGGCAGCTGTTTCGACCGTATACGCTGGCTCATTGCGTTTGCCTCGCATTGATTGTGGGGCCAGGTAAGGGCAGTCCGTTTCCACCAAGATGCGCTCAAGGGGGATGTTACGTATAACCTCGCGCAGCCCTTCATTCTTGGGGTAGGTGATGTTGCCGGCAAACGAGAGGTGAAAGCCCATATCCAGGCAGGCTTGTGCTACTTGCAGGTTGCCGCTAAAGCAGTGCAGAACCCCGCCACACTCCTGTGCGTTTTCGGCACGCATAATGCTTAGTACATCGGTGTGGGCGTCGCGCGAGTGAATAATCACCGGTTTGCCACATTGTCGCGCCAGTTGAATCTGCTGGCGGAAGGCTTGTTGCTGCACTTCGTGGGGCGAACGATTGCGGAAATAATCCAAACCCGTTTCGCCGATGGCTACCACTTTTTCATTGTTGGCGAGTTCGCGCAACTGTTCCAGTATCTGCGGGGAGAGGGTGCTAGAATCATGGGGATGCACCCCGACGCTGGCATATATTTTGGGAAAGTGCTGCGAATATTGCTGCGTTAGGGCCACACTTGCCTGTGAACTCTCCAGATTGCAGCCAACGGTAATGATGGTGTGTACTCCGACTGCGGTTGCGCGCTCAAGCACCGTGTCAAGATCGGTAGCGAATCTGGGGCCATCCAGGTGTGCGTGGGTGTCGACCAGAGCTGGGTGTGTAGTGGGCATATACAAGGGTGCTCCATGGGGCTGAAATGAAACCGGGCGCGAAGCGCGCCCGTGGAAGGCCTAATCTTGTTCAATCCGCGGGAATAAGGGCGGAGCTTTACAAATATGGCTTCCGGGTTTTAGTTGTCCCCACTTCCCTGAATTTTCCTGTTTTTCTGCAGCACTTAACCCCAGGATATCTTTTATTTTATCCCCAGTGTCGGGCATGAACGGCTCAATGCTCAAGCCTACCAGGCGGATAGCCTCAATGAGGTTGTATATCACCGTTCCTAGGCGCGCGTGTTGGCTCTCGTCTTTGGCTA
The DNA here is from genome assembly GCA_028685815.1 of Desulfuromonas sp. GTDB lineage: Bacteria > Desulfobacterota > Desulfuromonadia > Desulfuromonadales > Desulfuromonadaceae > JAIVHC01. The sequence continues at coordinate 1,190 of JAQUDG010000119.1, read as the reverse complement.
GCGCCCATGGGGCGTTGGTGTCGATGTAGCGGTTTGCAGCGCTTACAATCTCCCAAATGCTTGTCAGCGCCTTATTGAATGCGAGCGCCTCCATGTGCTGATCCACCGCTTCCATTCTATCGCGGCACACCTCTATCAGGGCGGCATCAACTTCGGTGCTTGCCTGCGGCGTCGGTAACACAGAATCGAAATATTTATTCACCATCGCAGTACTTCGGCTTACTAGATTGCCTAAGTCGTTTGCTAGGTCTGAGTTGATGCGGTTTATCAAAGAGGAGTGGGAAAAGTCGCCATCAAGCCCGAAGGGAACCTCACGCAGTAGGAAATAACGGATAGCATCAACGCCGTATTTTTCCACCAGCATGTTGGGCTCCACTACATTCTGCAGGCTTTTACTCATCTTTTTGCCTTCAACGGTCCACCACCCATGCGCGAACACTTTTTTGGGCAGGGGTAGGCCGGCAGCGAGGAGGAATGTCGGCCAATAAACTGCGTGGAAGCGGAGAATGTCCTTGCCTATTACATGCACATCTGCAGGCCAGAACTTCGCAAAATTGCCTTTTTCATCGTCAGGATAGCCAAGCGCGGTAATGTAGTTGCTCAGGGCATCGAACCATACATACAACACATGTTTTTCATCGTCGGGGACTTTTATCCCCCAGGAAAAGCTGGTTCGAGAAACGGACAGGTCGCGCAAGCCCTCACGTACGAAACTGAGGACCTCGTTGCGGCGCGAACGTGGCTGAATAAAATCAGGATTGGCTTCAATGTGGTCAAGAAGCTGGGTCTGATACTTGCTCATACGAAAGAAATAGGATTCTTCCTGCAGTTTTTCGGTGGGGCGGCCACAGTCTGGGCAGCAGCCATCGATCAGGTTTGTTTCAGTCCAGAATGTTTCGCACGGGGTGCAGTACCAATCTTCATAGGTGCCCAGAAAAATATCTCCTTGCTCTTTAAGCTGGAGAAACATCTTCTGCACCCCTTTTTGGTGGCGCTGCTGGGTGGTGCGAATAAAATCAGTGTTATCGACGTTGAGTTTTTCCCATAGAGCCTGAAAGCGGGGCATAACCCGATCAGCCAACTCCAACGGAGTTTCACCATTGGCTATGGCCGCTTTTTCAACTTTTTGCCCATGTTCATCAGTGCCAGTGAGGAAAAACACATCATAACCGCGCGCGCGTTTGTAGCGC
>JAQUDG010000019.1 GCA_028685815.1 Desulfuromonas sp. | reverse complement strand
TCCTGCGTTGGCTGGTACCATGGCTGAGCGAACGACGTATCTTCGGCCCAGTTTGGGTCGATTTGCAGCGTTGCCGAATACGATTCTTATGTACACACCCTCTCACTTAGTGCCGACTATCAGGCAACTAACAAGTTAACGCTCAACACCTCCGTTGTTTACAGCAATGCGCAAGACAGCTGGGACTGGGACTTTAGCGAGCGCGCCGAAATGTATACTGAAGCAGGCGCTTACTCCGGAAACGGTACAATCCCCTTGGCTCAGAATGGCCTGAAAACTCCGGGGCCATATGCTTCGGTAAATTATGAAACTTGGGAGCAAAACAATAAGATTGATAACTACTCCGATCTTTCTTATGAGCAGTATTCCTTCACCCTCGGTGGAACCTACAACTTCACCGACGCCTTCTACACCAGAGTAGAAGGGACATACGACATCTTCTACTCGGATGAAAAGTATGTCTACGGGGATGAAGACGGCAAAGCCTTCAGTGGTTATGTCGCTATCGGTTACAAGTTCTAGGCACATCTGTTCCTAGTTCGGCAACAACAAAAAAGCCCCGCAGGACTTCTGCGGGGCTTTTTTATTAGCTTCCGGGCGCTGCATATATTTTCTGCGTTACCGCGCCCAAAAAATCTGCCACTAGTTGCGGGTGCGACACCACCAGACCGTGCCCAGCGGCAGGGACAAGGGTGCAATACTCAAGCTTGGGGGCCTTAAGCACCCGGTCCTCCTCTCCATGCAGGGCATACGCTGGTGCCAGAATAGGGGCACGGGAGTGATATGTTGCCGCTAACGCACCACCACGACGCAACGTAAGTGGCGGAGTTTCTAGCAACATGGTACGCCCAAGTTCGATTTCTTCCGGCGCGGCGGCACCAAAGACGGCGCGGAGAAAAAAATCACTAGCAAGAAACTTACGCACCCATGCAAAAGGGAGCTTCTGTGCCACACGATTCAACACCGGAGCGGCACGTACCTGGGTGGCCGAATCAAGGGCACTGCTCAGCAACACCAGACCGGCTACAGGTTGCGCCCGTGCAATCGCAGCTGCCACCATACCCCCAAATGAGCACCCGCCGATAACATCGTGTGGCTTCAGCTCCAGCTGCGCCGCGGTGCGCTGCGCATAAGCCTCCATGGTTTCATCTGCGTGTGGCACAAGCAGACGCGGCGTGATAAACGCTTCGTCGAGCGCCACCCCGTACTTAGAGCTGAACTCTGTAGCGCTGGTCCGCAGACAATGGCGCACACCTACGTACATTCGCTCATCGGCTGCCAGCCCCGGCAAAAGAAATAGTCGCCCCGGTAAGGGGATAGATTCACTTGTGCGTTCTGCTGCCACAAACATATGTTCTCCTGTGATGATTTAAGTATTTTAGTAAACATTTACGTTGATACCGAAGAGGCGATACCTATCCTGCTAAAAAGGATCCTCCTGATGAAGCATGCCCACCGCAGTACGCAGTATAAAATTTTTCATTTGCTCAGTAGCGAAAATACCGCAATAATGGCGCAACGCAATCCCATTGCGGTACACATCTGCATACCACAAGACCTTTTCGCCAAATCACACCATCTGGTCGGTAAAATCAGCTCCTGTGTAACCTGCAACTTTTGGCTCAACTATTGACTTTTATACGTACAATTGTTAGGGCAGCCCCAAATCAGCCCAACCACATATAGCACTCAGACAAAATTGATATTAGTTATCGTAATCGATGAGAGGAGTACCTATGCAGCAATCCCTCAGGCACCTGCAGCTTCACGATAAAGCCCGCATTGTCGCCATCAGCGCCGCAGGCGAGCTTGGACGTCGCATCCGTGACATGGGGCTTGTAACCGGCACGGAGATAGAAATTGTCGGTCGCGCCCCCCTGAAAGATCCGGTGGCGATACGCCTGCGCGGCTTCACCCTGACCTTGCGGAACAATGAAGCTGACCACATCACGGTAGAAAAACTGGAGCCTTCGGCATGAATAAACGCTACTTAGCCTTTGCCGGCAATCCTAACTCCGGCAAAACCACCCTGTTCAACACCATAACCGGTTCGCATCAGCATGTGGGTAACTATCCGGGCATCACGGTAGATCGCAAAGAGGGCTCGACCATCCTGGACAACAACAAGATCGACATCGTTGATCTGCCGGGATGTTACTCCCTCACCGCGTATACCCAGGAGGAACTAGTGTCACGCCAAGTTCTGGTGGAAGAACGCCCGGACTTGGTGGTGAATGTAGTTGATGCGACGAAGCTGGAGCGCCATCTGTACCTTACCATTCAGTTCCTCGAACTGGGGGTGCCGGTGATGCTCGCGCTAAATATGATGGACGACGTGCGCAGCAAAGGGATTCAGATCAATATCGAACAGTTGCAGCAAGATCTGGGCTGCCCAGCCGTAGGGACGGTGGCGCGCACTGGAGCGGGGAAAGAGGAACTGTTGCGCACCGCAGTTGACTTTGCCGCGAAGCGCAACGGCGTATGGCAACCCCTGACCATCTCCTACGGTCCCGATGTTGATCCAGTGCTGGAATGTCTGAGTGGCATGCTTGAAGAAGCGCAGCTGCTGCAAGAAAAATATCCGCCCCGCTGGGTCGCACTGAAATACATCGAAGGTGATGACAGTATCATCGAGCAGGGACGCACCCTCGCCCCGGAGCTTTCGCGCCAGATGGAAGCCCGGATCCAGACCCTGCGCGAACACTGTCTGAAAACGCTTAACACCTTCCCTGAAGCACTAATCGCTGATTACCGCTACGGCTTTATTACCGCCCTGCTGAAAAAGAGTGTGGTGGTGACTCAACCGCAGTCGGCGCGTCTAGATCTAACCGACAATATTGATTCGGTGCTAACCCACAGGGTTGCGGGGCCGGCACTGATGCTGGCACTGCTCTACACCATGTTTCATGTTACCTTCACCCTGGGCGAGTATCCGATGGAGCTCACCCACCGTTTCTTTGCGCTGCTTGCAGATGGAGTTACAGCGATACTCCCGGACGGGATGCTGCAGTCCCTCATTGTGTCCGGAGTTATCGACGGTGTCGGCGGGGTGCTTGGCTTTGTCCCTCTGATAATGATCATGTTTATCATCATCGCTTTTCTGGAAGACTCTGGTTACATGGCACGCATGGCCTACATGCTCGACAAGATATTCCGCAGCTTTGGCCTGCACGGTAGCTCGGTAATGCCCTTTATCATTTCGGGTGGGATTGCAGGTGGCTGTGCGGTTCCCGGGGTTATGGCGGCGCGCACCCTGCGCAGCCCGAAGGAGAAGCTCGCCACCATCCTGACCGCACCATTTATGCCGTGCGGCGCCAAGATTCCGGTCTTTTTGCTCCTTATTGGCGCATTTTTCACCGAACACCGCGCTGCAATGATGTTCAGCATCACCTTAGGGGCTTGGGTTATGGCGCTGCTGGTCGCACGTATTCTGCGCTCCACCATAATCCGCGGCGAATCAACCCCCTTCGTGATGGAGTTGCCCCCCTACCGCCTCCCGACCCTGCAGGGCGTATTGATCCACATGTGGGAGCGCACCTGGGAATATATCAAAAAAGCTGGAACTGTAGTGTTAGCCATCTCTGTTCTTATCTGGGCCGGCATGACCTTCCCAGGACTGGACGCCGAGCAGGAGGAGCAATTCGTCGCTGCACGTTTCCAACTTGAGCAGAGCCTCAACAGCACAACGACCCCCGCACAGCAGGAACAGATTCTTGCTGCCTTGAAAGAGCTTGAGCACAGCCACAGCCTTGCAACCTTGAAACATTCAGCTGCTGGACGTCTGGGACAGATGCTCGAGCCACTTACATCATTGGCGGGGTTCAACTGGCGTACCAACATCGCCCTCATCGGTGGTGTCGCAGCCAAGGAGGTTATCGTTTCCACTCTCGGCACGGCCTATTCTCTGGGAGAAACCGATGTAGATGATAGCAGTAGCCTGATGACTAGGATCCAAAAGGATCCAGACTGGAATCGCGCCACTGCAATCAGCGCAATCATCTTCGTATTGCTCTACGCTCCGTGTTTTGTCACCATTGTGGTGATGGCACGTGAATCCAGTTGGGGGTGGGCAATGTTCGCTCTAGTGTTCAACACCACCTTAGCCTTTATACTGGCCTGCGCAGCGTACCAAGGCGCACTGCTTGTGCTGTAAAAAGCTCCGCCGCTGGCAAAGCCCTTTACAGAGCAAAACCCTGCGGATTGGACACGCATTTTTTCCTAGACATGGGTAGTAAACCATGTATATTGATCCGCGACTAATAAACAAGGGGTCTGAATACAGCCCCTGCTAGAAACCTTAAACAAGGAGAAACAACAATGGCTCACGTAATTACAGATGATTGTACCAGCTGCGGCGCATGTGAAGATTCCTGTCCGGTAGAAGCAATTTCCGAAGGTGATGGCAAGTACGAAATCGACGCAGACTCCTGCACCGATTGTGGCGCTTGCGTCGACACCTGCCCGGTAGGCGCTATCGAAGAGGCCTAATTCAGGCGCGTAAGGCACAATTGAAAAAAGGCAGAAGCTTACAACGAAGCTTCTGCCTTTTTTCATTTCATTTTTTATAGTAGAGTCGCAGGCATGCTCATGTGCCTTGGCACCTACATATCGGTTAAATAATTTACTCTGGTTGTGCAACCATGTCTGATCTCCCCTTGCGTGAAATGAAACTTATCCGTACGGTGGTGCAAACCCTCAACAACCTTGAGGACATGCATGCGCAGCACCTCTGTGACCAGGAGGCACCGTTCAGCGGCTCCTTACATCTGAGCGGCTCATGGGGGCAAACTTCCCATCCGGTTTGTACGGCCTGGCGCATTAACCAAAAGCAAGAGCGACTGTTGATCTTTCAACTGCAGTCGCTCCAGCAGCAGCGACCTCTCCTACTGGCAGACTACATTTCCGCACCATTAGCGCAGCGCCTCGTTGACGCTAAAATTCAATTTCTAGATGCAGCTGGCAACGGCTTTATCCACGCCCCACCCCTGTATTTAAATCGCAGCGGCAACAAATCCGTCAAAACTCCGCCACTGCCGAATCGCTGCGTCCAGAGCGCGGGGTTGCGCATCCTCTATCAATTGTTGCTACACCCTGAACTGGCGCAGCGTACCTATCGAGAGATCGCTGCCGCTGCGGGTGTTGCCCTCGGCAGTGTAGGCCCGGTACTTAAAGACCTACAGCGCAAAAAAATCCTGAGTGCGGTCACCTCAAAACAACGCCTGACTCTCAACCATGCCGGACTGCACCAGCTGTGGGAAACGTCATTTCTGCATAAATTGCGCCCGCGCCTGCAGATTGAACGCTGCTCCCCTACACATCCATGGAACGTTACTTCGCTACCCTCAATGATTCAAAGCAGCAAATTGAATGAGGAGGTGCTCCTGGGTGGAGAACTTGCAGCATCTTTTTACTGCGACCATGTGGATGCCCACAGGGCTACGCTGTACGTAGAACGCAGCAAGGCGCTAAAGTTGATGCTGCAACTGCGCCTGACTCCCGATCCTGAAGGCTGCATTGACGTGGTGGCAAACTTCTCTCCCTCCAGTGCATACCCACAGCGCTCTGCTGAAGGTCTTCTCCTGGCGGAGCCGTACTTGGTCCATGCAGAACTGATTGACTCCGGCGAGGAGCAGCACCACATTGCACATGATCTGGCGCGCAATTATTTTCCTTTTTAACCACGTTATCCCCTCTATTGGGTAAAGGGTCGCCATGCTTCATCGTATTATGCTGTTGCTCGCCACAAATTTCGGCCTCGGCTACAGTCGCAAAGCCCCTGGAACCGTCGGGACCTTGGCCGGCATTCCAGTTTTTTACCTTGTGGCCCCCTGCCCTGCCGGAATAGCAATCCTGCTCTGGGGAACCATTATGCTGATTGCGTTCTGGAGTGCAACCACAGCTGGACGCCATTTTGGGGTGGTGGATGACGGACGGATTGTAATTGATGAGCTGGTTGGCTACCTCACGACTGTGCTGCTGCTCCCCTTTAGCTGGAGTACGGCGCTACTGGCGTTTATTCTATTTCGGCTCTTCGACATCGTAAAAGTTTTCCCCGCTAACTGGTTCGACTCCAAGGTGAAAAATGGCTATGGCGTCGTACTTGATGATGTGGTTGCCGGGATTTATGCCGCTATCGTGCTACGAATCTACCTGCATTTTTTCTAGTTTTAGTAGATGCCGACGCTTGGCACTATGGAGCGAGGAACAGTACATGAATATTGTCTGTATCAGCATTGGCAACGAACTCTTAAACGGTGAGATTACCGACACCAATAAACGATGGCTCGGGCGCGCCCTGCATGAAGCAGGATACACCCTGACTGAAGCCATCACTATTGGAGACGACAGCGCCAGAATCCGAGCCACCATCGAGTACTACATCGCTGGCGGATATGCCATTATCGCCACGGGCGGTCTGGGTCCAACCGGAGATGACATTACTGCCCGTGCCGTAGCACAGGCCTTCCGCCTGCGTCTGGTGCTGAACGATGAAGCCCTAGTGATGGTACGCGGATTTTTCCAGCGCATGGGCAACCCCTGTCCACCTGGAAACGAAAAGCAAGCGTTGCTGCCACAGAAAGCTCAAGTGCTAGAAAACTCCTGTGGCACCGCACCCGGATTCTTCTTACGCCACAACGACATTCCAGCCTTTTTCCTCCCTGGAGTGCCGCTCGAAATGCAGACCATGTTCGCACGTCAGGTGCTACCGCGACTACGCACCAGCGTCCCAGCACAGGAGAATATCCCCTCCAAGACTCTATACACCTTCGGAATCAGCGAAGCTGAACTGGAACAGCGCCTGAGCCGCCTGCACTTCAAGGACCAGATCCAGTTACGCTATCGTCTTGATGGTCCTCAGGTTCTGGTCAGAATCGAGGCCCTCAGCGGTGGCATCGATGCACTCAACTCCGCCGGCGCCCTTATTAAGCATGAGCTCGGCCTGTTTCTGCTGGGGGAAGAACCCGCAACACTGCCAGAAGCGACCGCCTCAGCCCTGTGCCACTCTGGGCTGTGCCTGGCTCTGGCCGAGTCCTGTACTGGAGGGCTAATAGCCAAACTCCTCACCGACCAATCTGGCAGTTCTGCCTTTCTAGAACGCAGCGCCGTTACATATGCGAATTCGGCAAAACGTGATATGCTCGGCGTCTCCGTGCAGGTTTTAATGCAACACGGTGCAGTAAGCCGCGAATGCGCCGCAGCTATGGCCAGCGGGATTCGGCAGCGCGCCAAAACAGATATAGCTCTAGCGGTTACCGGTGTCGCCGGTCCCAACGGAGGGAGCGCAGAAAAACCAGTGGGGACGGTATTTATCGCCCTGGCCACGGCAAAAGGAACAGAGGTAAGAGACTTCACCTTCAGCGGCGACCGCGCCGCTGTGCGGAAGTATACCGCCTATGCAGCCCTCGACTGGATCAGGCGGGTCGCCCTGCAGCAGGCCCCCGTATCGCGCATTCAATGATGAAGCCAAAGATGGGGGGCCCAAGGCGAACAACAGCCGGCCTGAGGTTGTGCTTGAAAGCGCCGTGCTGCTGTGCTATCGGTTGAAATTAGGCTGTACATACTAGGATCACATGGGCTTCGCTCTCCTTTAGAAGGAGCACAAGGCTTAAACATGCCCTGCCAGATCAGGGCAACCTTGGCCGCCAGACTCTATAAAAATTCAGCACAACCCGATTTCAATACTTTCATTTAATCTTACAGGAGCACTTTTCCGATTATGGCAATAGATAACAGAGACCAAGCCATCGACCTGGCCATGGGGCAGATTGAAAAGCAGTTCGGCAAGGGAAGCATCATGCGTCTTGGCGGCGATAACGTCATGCGCGACATCGCTACTATCCCCACTGGCTCTCTGGGGCTGGATATTGCGTTGGGTATTGGCGGCATCCCGCGTGGGCGCGTAATGGAGCTGTACGGACCAGAATCATCGGGCAAGACCACCCTCGCCCTGCATATTATCGCCGAAGCACAGAAGAGAGGGGGGATCGCCGCGTTCGTTGACGCCGAGCATGCCCTGGATATCCACTATGCACGCAAACTTGGAGTTCTCGCTGATGACCTGCTGGTATCGCAACCGGATACTGGCGAGCAAGCCCTGGAGATCGTCGAGGTCCTGGTGCGCAGTGGCGCCATCGATGTGCTGGTGGTGGACTCCGTAGCTGCACTGGTTCCTCGCGCTGAAATCGAAGGGGAGATGGGCGATTCCCATATGGGTTTACAAGCCCGCCTGATGTCTCAGGCGCTGCGCAAACTCACAGGAACCATCAGCAAGTCCAACTGCAGCGTAATTTTCATCAACCAGATCCGGATGAAGATCGGCGTAATGTTCGGCAACCCAGAGACCACCACTGGGGGCAACGCCCTTAAATTTTACTCCTCCGTACGTATGGATATCCGCAAGATCGCTACCCTGAAACAAGGACAAGATATAGTTGGCGGTCGCACCCGGGTCAAAGTGGTAAAAAACAAAACGGCACCGCCCTTCAAAGAGGCCGAGTTCGATATCATGTACGGTGAAGGGATTTCCAAGGTCGGTGAACTTGTCGATCTCGGCGTTATCAACGAGATCGTGGATAAGAGCGGAGCCTGGTTCTCATGTAATGGCGAGCGGATCGGTCAGGGGCGCGAAAACGCCAAGATTTACCTGAAAGAACATCCGGAGTTGGCGAATAACATCGAACAGCAGATTCTTGAACTGTACGGGTTGTCCCAACTTAAGCCGAGCAAGAAAGAACCCGAGACGGAGTAGCACCATGGAACTCAACGATATTTTGACCATGGCGGTAAAATTCAAGGCATCGGACGTACACATCAAGGTCGGTCTACCCCCCGTGTATCGCATCGATGGCAATTTGCGCCCTCTGCCCAATGCTCCGCGCCTCTCCCAGGAGGGGATCCGCAAGATGGTCTTCGCCATGCTCACGGAGCAACAACGTGGAGACTTTGAAAAAAATCACGAGATTGACCTAGCCCACGGAGTGCAGGGACTTGGACGCTTTAGGGTTAATATGTTTACCCAACGCGGTTCTATTTCTGCGGTATTGCGTACCATCCCTTTTAACGTCTCCACCTTGGAGGAGTTAAACCTACCGCCGATAATCAAAAAAATCTCCCAGAATAAGCGTGGTCTGATACTGGTCACAGGAACCACGGGTTCAGGCAAATCAACTACGCTGGCCAGCATAATCGATGCGATAAACTCCAACCGTACTGAACACATCATTACCATTGAGGACCCCATCGAGTTCCTCCATCGGGACAAAAAAAGCATTATCAATCAGCGTGAACTCGGAGTGGACACCCAGAGCTTTTCTGGGGCGCTTAAGTCGGCCCTGCGCCAGGACCCCGATGTTATCCTCGTGGGTGAAATGCGGGACTACGACACCATCGACACTGCACTGACTGCGGCTGAAACCGGACACCTAGTGCTCTCTACCCTACATACAGTGGATGCCCAAGAAACCATAAACCGCATCGTGGGGGTATATCCACCCTACCAACAGCGCCAGATTCGCCTGCAACTTTCGGCTCTACTTCAGGGAGTAATCTCCCAGCGTCTAGTTCCGCGGGCAGATGGTAAGGGAAGGGTTCCTGCGGTTGAGGTGATGGTTTCAAGCGCGCGCGTACGTGAACTGATTGACGATAAAGAAAAGACCAAACTGCTACGTGAGACCATTCAAAATGGGTATGACTCCTATGGGATGCAGACCTTCGATCAATCCCTGATGAAGCTGCTGAACAACGAACTTATCACCTACGACGAAGCTCTGCGCCAGAGTAGCAACCCGGACGACTTCAAACTCAAGCATTCGGGTATCTCCTCAACTTCAGACCTGAGCTGGGATCAATTCAATAAAGATGAAGATCCCGACATAGAAAACTAAATGGGCGGCGCTAACGCAGCATACGCTCACGCTCTGCGCCTGTTGAGTGTCCGCTCCCGCAGCAGCGCAGATCTGCGCAGACGCCTAGGCAAGAAAGACTACCCACAAGCACAGATAGACGCAGCTATTGCACGCTGCCGCGAACTAGACTATATAAATGACCCGCGCACCGCGTGTGAACGTGCTAGAGCCCTTACTCGCAGCGGCAAAGTGGGGCCGCGCATACGCTTAGAGTTACGCAAAGAGGGATTTGAAGAGCAGGATATAGAAGAAGCCGCCGCGACCAGCGCCACGAACCACGATGAACATGCGGTTCTGACTGAAGTTTTTACGCGTCGCTTCGATACAGACAACACCGATTTACGCGATCCACGTCAGCGCCGCCGGATAGTAAACTATCTACAGCGCCGTGGTTTTGCCCTGAATATAATATTTGATCACATAAACGAAAGGCAGAACGATCCCTATGCTGAGCACGAGTGAAATCCGCGCACGTTTTTTGCGCTATTTTGAAGAACACGGCCATCAGGTGGTCGCGTCATCATCCCTTATCCCTCACAATGACCCGACCCTGCTGTTCACCAATGCGGGAATGAACCAGTTTAAGGATTGTTTTCTCGGCGCTGAAAAGCGTCCTTACGTGCGCGCGACATCAGTGCAGAAATGCGTACGTGCCGGGGGTAAACATAATGATCTGGAAAACGTGGGACGTACCGCCCGCCACCACACCTTCTTTGAAATGCTGGGCAATTTCTCCTTTGGTGACTACTTCAAAAAAGAAGCCATCGCGCTCGCTTGGAAATTTCTCACCGAAGAGATGGAGCTCGACAAAGATCGTCTTTATGTCACCGTGTTTGAAGATGACGATGAAGCAGCACAGATCTGGCACACACAGGAAGGGGTGCCGCTAGAACGCATCTACCGTTTTGGCGAAGCGGATAACTTCTGGTCTATGGGCGACACTGGCCCCTGTGGCCCCTGCACTGAAATCTTCTGGGACAACGGTCCCGGCGTAGGTTGCTGCGAGCCCGAGTGTGCCGTCGGTTGCGACTGTGATCGCTACATGGAGATTTGGAACAATGTGTTCATGCAGTTTAACCGCAGCAAAGACGGCGAACTCACGCCGCTTCCGAAACCTTCGGTGGATACCGGCATGGGATTGGAGCGCATCAGTGCGGTTATGCAGGGGGTCAGTTCCAACTATGACACGGACAACATCCGCCTGCTGCTTGACCATATTGCCCAGCTAGCGGGAAAAACATATGGCGTAGATCACGAACAGGATGTCTCCATGCGGGTTATGGCAGACCACAGCCGGGCCGCCGCATTTCTAATCGCCGATGGAGTTCTCCCCTCCAATGAAGGGCGCGGCTATGTCCTACGCCGTATTATGCGCCGGGCTATGCGTCACGCGAAGATGCTGGGCTTTGAAGAACCGGTGCTGTTTAAAACCGCTGCCTTTGTGCTCGAGAGTATGGCGCAGGCATATCCGGAAGAGGCCAAACGCAAAGCCTTTGTTATCAACGTCATCACCAACGAAGAGGAACGCTTTATCCAGACGCTGGATAACGGGTTGCGCATCCTTACCGATGAAATTGAAAAACTCAAACAGCGCGGTTCTGTGGAGATCCCTGGCGAGGTGGTCTTCAAGCTCTATGACACCTTTGGCTTTCCTCTTGATTTAACCGCCGATATTGTGGAAAAAGATAGCTACCGCGTAGACGAGGTTGGATTTAAACGCTGCATGGAAGAACAGCGCCGCCAAGCACGGGAACACTGGAAGGGCTCGGGCGAAGAAGGGATAGCCACCATCTACAAACAACTCGCCGAGGAAGGTGTCAGCACCGAATTCAGCGGCTATACCAAGACCGAGGACTTCGGTACCGTTGTTGCCATTCTACACGCAGGCAAACGGATAGACTGTGCCACTGCGGGACAAGAGGTTGAAATATTCACCTCCATCACCCCTTTTTACGGTGAATCCGGGGGACAAAGTGGCGACCATGGCTGGATAAAATCAGACGATGCCACAGCGCGAGTCAATAACGCTGTTCGGGTTCTGCCCGGGCTGGTCTCCCACTTCACGGTAGTGGAGCACGGCAACATCCGCCTCGGCGACAACTTGGAACTCAGCATCGACACTGCTGCGCGCCAGGCTGCGTGCCTTAACCACAGTGCCACCCATCTTCTGCAGGCAGTGCTGGGTAAAATTCTTGGCGATCATGTCCAACAGGCTGGCTCCCTAGTATCATCTGAGCGCCTGCGCTTTGACTTTACCCATTTCTCCCCCTTGAGCAAAAAAGAGCTGTGGCAGATCGAGGATGATGTCAACCGCAGTATTCGCGCCAATCGCACCGTTAGCACCGAAGTTATGGAGACTGAGGAAGCCGTAGCTGCTGGGGCCAAAGCACTGTTCGGAGAAAAATACGCCGACAAGGTGCGAGTGGTGCAGATGGGTGACTTGAGTATGGAACTATGCGGCGGGACCCATGTGTCCGCCAGCGGTGACATCGGCCTGTTCAAGATCATACAGGAGTCCGGTATTGCCGCGGGGGTACGCAGAATCGAAGCCGTAACCGGTGATAAAGCCCTAGAGGAGGTACATAAACGCCAACAACTTGTTGATAACGTGGCTGCCCTGGTTAAGACCGACCCCAGTCGTCTGCAGCAGCGGATAGAAAAACTGGTGGAACAACAAAGAGAGCTGGAGCGCGAAATTGAAACGTTGCAAGATCGCCTGGAAGCAGACCGCGCTGCCGAGATGGCACAGGATATTCGCAAAGTGGGAGATATCGATCTGCTCATCGCCCGCCTAGATGGACTCGACGGCAAGAAGCTACGCGAACAGAGCGATAAACTGCGCGATCAGTTGCCATCGGGTATCATAGTTCTAGCCGGAGAAAATGATGAAAAGGTGGCGCTGCTGGTAGCGGTGAGTAAAGACCTGCATGGACGTATCAAGGCCGGCGAGATCATTAAGCCCTTGGCAGAGATGATCGGAGGACGCGGAGGCGGACGCCCCGATCTGGCTCAGGCTGGCGGTTCAGAGGTGAGCAAAGTTGATGCCATGTTGCAACAGGCTCCGGAGTTGATCGAAAAAACACTGTAACGTACATAAACATAATGCCATTCAACAGGACACTGCATGTTTAAGGGTACAACTATATTGGCGGTACGTACCGCGGAAGGAGTTGCCATGGCCGGTGATGGCCAGGTGACCATGGGGCATACCGTGATGAAGCACGGCGCCTGCAAGCTGCGGCGGATGCACGACGACAAGATCATCGGCGGTTTTGCCGGCAGCACAGCGGATGCCTTTACCCTGTTTGAAAAATTTGAAGCCAAGCTGCAGGAGTTTCAGGGGCACCTAGCACGCGCTGCGGTGGCGTTGGCCAAGGAGTGGCGCAGTGACCGCGTGTTGCGCAAGCTCGAAGCCCTGCTGCTGGTGGCCGACAAGAATCAAACCCTGATAATCTCAGGTGTTGGTGATGTTATTGAATCCGATGATGGGGTGGCCGCCATTGGTTCTGGTGGGGCCTACGCCCAGGCCGCTGCGCGGGCGTTGCTGCGCAACACCAACCTGACCCCGGCGGATATCGCCACCGAAGCGATGAAAGTTGCCGCCGAGACCTGCATCTACACCAACGACCATATCAGCATGGAAACTTTGTGATGAACAACCTGACTCCACGAGAGATAGTATCTGAACTCGATCGCTACATCATTGGCCAGAACGGCGCGAAACGCGCTGTAGCCGTAGCACTCCGCAGTCGCTGGCGCCGTCAACAGGTGGCCGCAGACCTGCGCGATGAGATCTCGCCTAAAAATATCATTATGATCGGTCCCACTGGCGTGGGTAAAACCGAAATCGCGCGCCGCCTAGCCAAACTGGCTCAGGCTCCCTTTATCAAGGTGGAGGCGAGCAAATTCACTGAAGTGGGCTATGTCGGGCGCGATGTGGAAAGCATGGTGCGGGACCTGCTTGAGCTCGCCATCACCATGGTGCGCGCCGAGGAGACCGCCAACAAACGCCTACAGGCAGAAGATCAGGCGGAAGACAAAATCCTCGATCTGCTGCTACCCGGCAGTTCCGCTACCATGGACAAAGTCGAGGATACGGAAGGATCGACTAGGGATAAAATGCGGCGCCTGCTGCGCTTGGGTGAACTGGAGCAGCGCTTTGTAGAGCTGGAAACCGAGGAATCCACCATGCCAGCCATGGAAGTGATGACTCCACCCGGCGCCGAAGAGATAGGCCTCAACCTCAAAGATATGTTTGGCAACTTGTTCCCAAAAAAGACCAAACGGCGGCGCATTAAGGTTGAAGATGCACGCGAGATTCTCATCGAAGAGGAAGCGCGCAAACTGGTGGACATGGATGAAGTACACACCTTAGCACGCCAGCGCACGGAACAGAGCGGTATCATCTTTATCGATGAAATCGACAAGATTGCCAGCACCGGCGGGGGCCACGGACCAGAGATCTCCCGCGAAGGGGTGCAGCGCGATATCCTCCCCATCGTCGAGGGGAGCACAGTGAATACCAAATATGGGCCGATAAAGACCGACCACATTTTATTCATTGCCGCCGGCGCATTTCATGTCGCCAAGCCTTCTGATCTCATTCCGGAGTTGCAGGGACGCTTCCCCATCCGGGTGGAGTTGGACAGTCTAACCGAAGATGACTTCTTTCAGATCCTTACAGAGCCACGCAATGCTCTTATCAATCAATATCGCGCTCTGATGAAAACAGAAGGTCTAAACCTGACTTTCAGCGATGCTGCTATTCGTGAGATGGCCGCAATCGCAGCCAAAGTGAACGATCAGACAGAAAACATCGGTGCCAGACGGCTGCACACTATCATCGAAAAGCTCTTGGAACAGATCTCCTTCGATGCCCCAGAGATCCAAGAGAAAAACATCGAAATCGATACGGATATGGTACGCGAACGTCTGGAAAAAATCGTTGCGAGCGAGGACCTGTCCCGCTTTATTCTCTAACGCATTCACGCATGTACTACCATACATGCACGAAATATGTGCCCAACGCTTAGGAGTGTTGCCCCGTGCAGGAGCTGATCAATAAAGCCAATGTTCTCATGGAAGCGCTGCCTTATATCAAGCGCTTTTACGGTAAAACTATCGTAATCAAGTACGGCGGCAACGCTATGGTGGAGGAACACCTCAAGCGCGGGTTCGCTAAAGACATTATCCTCCTCAAGCTCATCGGCATCAATCCGGTGGTGGTGCATGGAGGTGGACCGCAGATCGGTAAGGTGCTCGAACAAATGGGGCGCAAGACCAATTTTGTGCAGGGGATGCGAGTCACCGATTCGGAAACCATGAATGTGGTGGAGATGGTTCTGGGCGGAAAGGTCAACAAGGAAATTGTAGGGAACATCAACAGCGCCGGTGGACGCGCCGTGGGGTTGTCTGGCAAGGACGGTAACCTGATTATGGCGCACAAACTGGAGATGACCATGGTTAATCCCGCTACCCTCACCCCCGAAATTGTGGATGTCGGCATGGTCGGCGAAGTAGATAGTGTCAACCCGGAGGTACTCAGAGCGCTGGAACAGAATAATTTCATTCCGGTTATCGCCCCCATCGGAGTTGGTCCCAACGGCGAAACCTACAACATTAATGCGGACCTAGTCGCCGGCCGGGTGGCTGGGGCGCTCAAGGCCGAAAAACTCATGCTCCTCACCGATGTGGAGGGGGTGCTGGATAAAGCAGGTAAACTTATTTCCACCATTGATATTGACGCCGTAGGCGCTCTGATAAAAGATGGCACCATCAGCGGCGGGATGATCCCCAAGGTGACCTGCTGTGTCGACGCCGTCAACGAAGGGGTTGCCAAAGCCCACATCATCGACGGTAGAATGGAACACACCTGCCTGCTGGAAATTTTTACCGACAAAGGGATAGGAACCGCAGTAGCGAGGTTTAACCAATGAATACTCAAGCATGGATAGAACGCGGTGACAACTGCATCGCGACCACCTACGGACGCTTCCCCATTGTGGCAAGCAAAGGTGATGGATGTTGGCTCTGGGATGTGGAGGGGAATAAATACCTCGACTTCCTTGCTGGGGTGGCGGTCAACAATCTGGGGCACTGTCACCCCAAGGTGGTAGCTGCTCTGCAGCAGCAGGCGCAAACCCTGATTCACTGCTCCAACTATTATCACATCCCCAACCAGATAGAGTTGGCAGAAACCCTGTGCCGGCATAGCTTTGGCGAGCGCGTATTTTTCTGCAACTCCGGCGCGGAAGCCAACGAGGCCGCCATGAAACTGGTGCGCAAACATAGCTCCGAAAAAAATGGCAACAATCGTTTTACCGTAATTACGGCGCTGGCTTCATTCCACGGTCGTACCATCGGCACTATCAGCGCCACGGGTCAGGATGCGGTGCGCAAGGGCTTCACCCCAGTCGTACCAGGATTTCGCTATGTTCCGTTCGGGGATATCGAGGCCATGAGCGCTGCCGTCACCCCTGAGGTGTGCGCGGTGATGCTTGAACCCGTGCAGGGCGAGGGGGGGATAAATGTAGCCCCACCCGGATATTTAAAGGCGGTACGTGAACTCTGCGACCAGCACAAGATGTTGCTGATATTTGATGAGGTTCAGGTAGGATGCGGACGCACCGGTAAACTCTTTGCGTATCAGCACGATGATGTCGCTCCCGACATCATGACGCTGGCGAAGGCGCTGGCAGGCGGCGCCCCCATTGGCGCCATGGTCGCCACGCACGCAGCCGCCGCAGCCTTCACCCCCGGCAGCCACGGTTCGACTTTTGGTGGCAACCCGCTGGTCACTGCTGCCGCCCTAGCGACTCTGGATGTGCTAATAAACGATGGGGTACTGGAAAACTGTGTTGAGATGGGGAACTATCTGCGCCAGCGTTTAGAAGAACTCAGCGCACGCTACAGTTTCTGTGGCGAGGTGCGGGGGCGCGGTCTCATCCTGGGATTGCAGCTCAGCATTGAAGGTGCCCCCTTGGTAAAGGAGGCACTCAGGCGCGGCATGCTCATAAACTGCACAGCGGGCACGGTTCTACGCTTTGTCCCTCCCCTGATCGTCACCAAGGCAGAGATTGACCATGGGATGGAAATCCTAGATGCTGTATTTGCTCAGCACAACGAGAGTCGGTGACATGAAGAACGTATCCACAGAGGCCATTATCGGCTCCATCATCATTTTAATTCTGGTGATCGCCGCATTTATGTGGGTCATGTTCAAACCCCAGACACTACCAAAATATTATCCGCCGTATAAATACTACTCCGGCGACAAGCCCGATTATGGTTCGGGCAAATAAGTGAACCCATTCACTGTGACCAAACCACTGGACGCTTAGAACTAAGTCTGGGAAGAGTTTGAGAGGAGTCTGTGCTACATGAAATCTGATTTTCTGCGTCTACGGGACTGGAGTGCTGCAGATCTGGACGCTATTTTGGCCTTGACGCGCGAACTGAAAAACCAGCAGAAACGTGGCATCAGCCACCCTCTGCTCGCGGGCAAAAGCTTGGCCATGGTGTTTGAGAAAAGCTCAACTCGAACCCGTATTTCCTTTGAAACCGGCATGTTTCAACTCGGTGGACACGCCATATTCTTATCTTCGGCCAACACCCAAATTGGACGCGGTGAACCCATCCGAGATACCGCGCGGGTGCTGTCGCGCTATGTGGATGCCATCATGATCCGCACCTACGCGCAGGCCGATATAGAAGAACTGGCGCATTACGCCGACGTACCCGTTATAAATGCCCTGACTGATCTGTACCACCCCTGCCAAATTATGGCGGACCTGTTTACGGTTCTGGAACACAAGGGCTCGTATCGGGAGCAAACCTACTGCTGGATAGGTGATGGCAACAACATGGCGCATTCATGGATCAACGCCGCGGCAATATTCGGCTTCGAACTGCGCATCGCAACCCCCAAAGGCTACGAACCCGATAGCGCCGTAATGGAATGGGCCGCGCAGCAGGGGGCGAATATCCTTTACACCAACGATCCCCTTGAAGCTGCTTACAACGCGGATGTCCTCAACACGGATGTGTGGGCGAGCATGGGACAAGAGGAGGAACAGGTACAGCGTCAACGCGACTTCAAAGGATTTCAGATCAATGCAGGAACCGTTGCGGCAGCTGCGCCACAAAGCCTGGTGCTCCACTGTTTGCCCGCCCATCGCGGGGAAGAGATCACCGATGATGTTATTGAAGGACCTCACTCCGTGGTATTTGATGAGGCAGAAAACCGCCTCCACGTGCAGAAGGCCATCATGGTAACCCTGATGCAGAACTCAAAGCCTGATGCCAAAAACCCAAGGAACAAACCGGCATGCTCCTGATATGCCCACACTGTAACTTCACCAGGGAGCTTGAGGATGCAGCCGTTCCGGTTGATCCGGTACAGGTCACCTGCCCCAAATGTAACGGCACCTTCCCCTTCGAGCCCAAGAAGGATGAAGACGTAAGCCTTGAGGCCGCGCAATATTTCAATGATGCCAGTTCAGCGCCCCCGGCCGGATTCTGGGTCCGGGTGGTAGCTGCGCTACTGGACTCCATGATCTCGGGGCTGCTGCAGTATTCTATGGTATTTGCCTTGGGCACTATCACCAGACTTAGTGGAACCAGCAGCCTGCCATCGGTGCAAATACTCACCATGCTATTCGGCACCCTAGCCGGGGTATTCTATTATGTATTCTTCACTGGTTATTCAGGACAAACCCCAGGTAAAATGTTGTTGCGCCTAAAGGTTGTACGCCTTGATGGTAGCAAAGCTAGTTACGGACAAGCGTTTCTACGCGAAACTATTGGTAAATTCATCTCAGGTATCATACTTGGAATCGGCTATTTTATGGTCGCCCTGCGCACAGACAAACGCGCTCTGCATGATCTCATGGCGGACACTAGGGTGATACGGATTTAATGCGTGTATGGACAAGGTGTCCTGCAGTGTCCAAGTGCCGATAGCGGCAGCTGCGGGTTTTAAGCTTAAACCAAGGAGAAAATAAGCATGGCAAAAAAAGGTGACGTGAAAAAAGTAGTACTAGCATATTCCGGCGGACTAGATACCTCCATCATTCTCAAGTGGTTGGTAGAAGAATACGACTGCGAAGTGGTGGCCTTTGCCGCAGACTTAGGCCAAGGGGAAGAGCTCGACTTCATCCCTGAAAAAGCCAAAAAAACCGGCGCAAGCACCTGCTACGTTGAAGACCTGCGCGAGGAGTTTGCGCGCGACTTCGTGTTCCCCATGTTCCGCGCCAACGCTATTTATGAAGGACGTTACTTCCTCGGCACCTCTATTGCCCGCCCCCTGATCGCCAAAAAACAAATGGAGATCGCCAAAGCAGTAGGGGCCGACGCCGTCTCTCACGGTGCGACCGGCAAAGGCAACGACCAAGTACGCTTCGAGCTATGCTACTACCACTTTAATCCCGCCGTGAAGGTTATCGCCCCGTGGCGCGAATGGGATCTTAACAGTAGAAGTGCGCTAGAAGAGTACGCGCGCAAGCACGATATTCCGATTCCAACGAGCAAAAAGTTCCCTTGGAGTAGCGACCGCAACCTGCTGCATATCTCCTTTGAAGGAGATATCCTCGAAGATCCTATGGCTGAGGCGCCAGAGCAGATGTATCAGATGACCGTGCGCCCCGAGGACGCCCCCGATGAGCCGGAATACGTGGAAATCGAGTTTGAGCTGGGCAACCCGGTGGCGGTTAATGGCGAGCGTCTTTCCCCTGCCAACCTGCTGGCCAAACTCAATGAAATCGGCTACAGACATGGAATTGGCCGCGTCGATCTGATGGAGAACCGCTACGTGGGGATGAAGAGTCGCGGCGTGTACGAAACCCCAGGGGGGACTATCATGGAAGAAGCCCATCGCGGAGTTGAATCGATCACCATGGACCGCGAAGTGATGCACCTGCGCGACTCCCTGATGCCACGTTATGCCGAAATGATCTACAATGGCTACTGGTTCGCCCCCGAGCGTGAGGCCATGCAGGCGCTGATCGACGATACCCAGAAGTGCGTCAACGGCGTGGCTCGCATAAAACTCTACAAAGGACACTGCCGCGTGGTAGGGCGTGACTCTAAGACCGATTCACTCTTCAACCTCGACTACGCTACCTTTGAAGCGGACGATGTTTACAATCAGGCCGATGCCGAAGGGTTCATCAAGCTCAATGCGCTGCGTCTGCGGATTCGCAGCATAATGCGCAACAAGTAAAAGAGTACTATCGCAACATATAAGGCTGCCCTGCCCCACTGCGGCGGCAAGGCAGCCTTTTTTATACCCCCAATGAGTTTAGACGGGGGGAAACAAGCACCACGATATGGACGCTGGCATGCAAAAACATATCAAAACCTCAGTGGTTGCATGTATTATCGACGAACATGGGCGGATACTGCTCACCAAGCGCAACATCCCCCCATTTTACGGGCAATGGGTAATGCCTGGCGGGAAGATTGACCATGGTGAATCCATCGTTACGGCATTGATGCGTGAGGTGCATGAAGAGGTAGGCTTAAAGGTTAAAACCGGTACCTTGGTGGACATCTATGAACATCTCTCCGTTGGAAAACGCTGCGACCACTACATAATTCTGTATTATCGCGCCCTACCCCTTACCAGCAGCATAACCATCAATCCAGATGAGTTAAGTGAAGCTGTCTGGTTTGCGGGGCATGAGCTGCCGCATCTAGACATACCTCCCGGATCGCGCTCGGTACTAGCACAGCTATACCCGCAACAACAGTGGGACAACCTACAGCCGCCGGGGGAGAATGCAGACCTAGAAATATCGGGGTAATTACCCAAAGACCCCGCACTAGCGAGCCCATCCAACGAGATATAGGTACCTATGTTAAAAATTGTCGAAAAGACGGTGACGCTAGAATTTCCACGCGCCCACCACCTCCACTGCCTCCTATGCCAGATCCCCAACCAGATCCGCATGGAAAATGAGGCCGACCCCGCAGCTATATCCACAAGCAAATGGGAACGGATCCACTCGATCCTCAAGCTGGTGGCGCAGGGGTCAGGCAATCTGGGGAAGTTGCACTTTTTGGTTTTTCCTGAAACCGTGCTACCGGTGGAATATTTTGCGGCTACCCTCGAATACATCGAGCGCAACTTCCGTAATAATACCGTCACCATGATTGGGTTGGAGCGCATGCGCCTGACCGACTTCTGTGCCCTTGCAGGGCAGTTTCGTGCCGACAACGCCGAACTACTCGAATCAATCCGCACCGACCGCCTCAGCGGTGACATCGACTGCCTTAATGTCAACAGCGCCGCCACCATCATCAAGGATGCCAACGGCGAGACGCGGGTGTACTTACAGGCCAAGAGTCATCCCTTTGCCCTTGAAGAAAAGTTGGAAGCAAACCGCGATCTGTATCACGGCAAAGTTTTCCCCCTGTGGCGCAGTGAACCCAATGCGTTCAATTTCATGGCGCTGATCTGTTTTGACTACATCTATCGCACCCTGCTACGCTCGAATATTACTCAGGTAATGGATCACGCCAACGAAATGTTCTTTTCTTCGCGTCAGCAACTCGATCTATTGGTAGTGCTCGAATGTAACCCAAAACCAGAACACAACACCTTTCGCGATGTAATTCACGGCTTTTACGGCGAACTGCTCGAAGCCTCCCCCGGTGTGCGGGAAACCGTCACCGTATTTTGTAACAATACTAAACTTATCGACCCTCCTGCGGAAGTGAGGGAAGATGACACTTTCGGGTATTCGTCGGTTGTCATCAGCTATCGTAAGCAGGTTCATCACTCTAAGTTGGCGGAGTTTTCCATCGATGACTACGGCGGTCTACCCATAAGCCGTCTGCGCTTTGGGCCTGAAAACCGCCTGTATTACTTCAACCTCCCTGTGTTCTACGAGTTCGATCCGCGCACCACCAGGATGCCGCTCAAGGTTCATCGGGTCTATAAAAGCACCGAGTCTGGGGAGTGGGAAAATATCTCCACCAGCGATAATTCCACTCATCAGGGCGAGCACTGTTAGTCAAGGAGATAGACACTATGAGTAAGAAACTCTGGGGTGGACGTTTTACCCAGCCTACAGATAAATTTGTTGAAGAGTTCACCGCCTCCATCGGCTTTGAGCAGCGCCTGTATCCCTACGATATCCAGGGTTCCAAAGCCCACGCACAGATGCTGGGGCGCCAAGGGATCATCACTCCGGCGGAAGCGGAGCAGATCTGCACCGGCCTGGATCAAATCCTGGCGGATATCGAGCAGGGGAAGATCGAATTTTCCGTGGCGCTCGAAGACATCCACATGAATATCGAAGCCCGCCTGATCGAGCGCATCGGCAGTGTTGGCGGGAAGCTCCACACCGGGCGTTCGCGTAATGACCAAGTGGCCGTGGATATCCGCCTCTATCTGCGCGACGAACTCCGCGCCATAATCGCCTATCTCGAAGCCCTCAAGGATTCCCTGCTCACACAAGCCGAGCAGAACCTGGATACCATTATGCCGGGATATACCCATTTACAGACCGCCCAACCGGTTCTGTTTGCCCATCATATGCTGGCCTATTACGAGATGTTCACCCGCGATGTCGGCCGCATGCGTGACTGCTTACAGCGTATGAACGTATTACCCCTAGGAGCTGGAGCGCTGGCCGGCACCACCTTCCCCATCGATCGGGAATGGGTGGCGCAGCAACTCGGCTTTGACGGAGTGACGCGTAACAGCCTCGATTCAGTGTCAGACCGCGATTTTGCCATTGAGTTCTGTGCCGGAGCGGCTACCATCATGATGCACCTCTCGCGCTTAAGTGAAGAATTGGTCCTTTGGTCCAGCGCTGATTTCAACTTTATTGAGCTCAGCGATTCCTTCTGCACCGGCAGCTCCATCATGCCGCAGAAAAAGAATCCGGACGTGCCAGAACTGGTTCGGGGCAAAAGCGGGCGGGTCTACGGCAACCTGTTCAGCCTGCTGACTCTGATGAAATCGCTACCGCTGGCCTACAATAAAGATATGCAGGAAGACAAAGAGCCTCTGTTTGATAGCATTGATACGGTCAAGGGGAGCCTGAAGATCTTCGCCGCCATGATCGCAGAGATGAGAGTCAAGACAGACAACATGCGGGTTGCTGCCGCGCGTGGATTTTCTACCGCTACCGATATCGCGGACTACTGCGTACGTAAAGGGCTACCGTTTCGCCAGGCGCATGAAGTGGTGGGTAAAACCGTGCGCTACTGTATCGAGCAGGACAAGGATATCCCCGAGCTGAGTCTGGAGGAGTTCCGCCAGTTCAGCGCTCTGATTGATGCGGACATCTATGATTATGTCACCCTCGACGCTTCGGTAAATGCGCGCACAGCAACTGGGGGTACCGCACGCTGTGCCGTTGAGCGTGAAATAGCTCTGGCGCGCCAGGCGCAAACCAAGGGTTAAATCCAGTATGCACCCATTCAGCTTTCCTAGCAGAACCAGCAGCGCTCTCAGAACCAGTGGCGCGCCCAGAATCTGTAGCGTGCTTGCGTGTGCCCTGCTCCTTGTTATCCTTAGCGGGTGCGGCAAAAAAGGGCCGGTCATGCCTCTCGAGGCGCGCCTGCCTGTGGCTCCGTCCAAGGTTACCCTAAGCCAGCGTGGCGAATCCATGCTGCTGGGGTGGGGTATCCCGAAAACCAACCAGGACGGCTCGGAACTAACCAAGCTTAAGCGTTTTGATATTTACCGCATTGACTATGAACCCGAACGCGGCTGCCCTGAATGCCGTAATCCCACCTATCTACTCCAGCAGATTGATGCGGACTACTATCGCAGCACAAGTCAAGACAACCAGCGCATCTACATGTGGGACCACTTTGTCGAACCCGGTAGCGGTTATCGCTATAGCATCGTACCTATAAATCATAAGGATCAAGCCGGCAAAGCGACCACCATCCACCGTCCATGTTTTCCTGCTCCCCTCCCTCCCGAAGAACTTCGGGTGGAGACAGCTGACCGCCAGATTACCTTGCAATGGGATGCAGTGACACCGCTGAATAACAGCAGCGCACAAACCGCGATAATCGGGTACAACATCTACCGCTGTAATGCGGGGGAATATTTTGGGCCGCGACCGCTGAACCGCGAGCCGCTTAAAACCACAACGTATGTAGATATGAATCTGGACAATGGGCGCGCCTACAGGTATACCCTGCGCACAGTGGCACAATACGGGGAGTTCATGCTTGAAAGTGAGGGCGTCCCTGCGATTGTAGCAACCCCTGCAGCGCCGCTTTAAATCAACACGGCCTTATCCCAGGGTAAAATAAGGTCTTTTGACAACTACTAATAGCTGTGTTATCAAATTCAAACGCTAGTTTATTTTACACGCTTCGCGCGAGGTAAAAGCAACGGCAACGAAAAGACCAACCTGAGGATAGAATATATAAAAAAGAGGAGAATCCTATGTTTAGAGGCTCAATGGTCGCCATCGTGACCCCCATGAACAGCGACGGAAGTGTAAATGAAGATAAGTTTCGCGAGCTAGTCGAGTTTCAGATCGAGAACGGTACCGACGCCATAATACCCTGTGGCACCACCGGCGAATCCGCCACCCTCAACTATGCGGAGCACGACTTGGTGGTTAAGGCGTGTATTGAACAGGTAAAAGGACGCGTTCCGGTTATTGCCGGAACCGGATCCAACTCTACCGCCGAAGCCATCCAAATAAGTCACCATGCCAAGGAACTTGGTGCTGACGCCCTGCTGCTGGTAAGCCCGTACTACAACAAGCCATCGCAGGAAGGGATTTACCAGCACTATAAGGCGATAGCTGAAGCAGTAGCCTTACCGCAAGTGCTCTACAATGTCCCGGGACGCACCAGTATGAATATTCAGGCCGAGACCACCATTCGCCTCGCCGAGATCGACAATATTGTCGCCATCAAGGAGGCCTCTGGGGATGTAACCCAGGCCGGCACCATCATCAGCAAGGCCGGAGATAAGATCGCGGTTCTGGCCGGGGATGATTTCCTTACCCTGCCCCTAATGGCGGTGGGAGCCACAGGAATCATCTCTGTTACTGCCAACATCATGCCGCGCGCTGTCAAGGATATGGTTGTGGCAATCCAAGAGGGGCGTTGGGACGACGCCCGCAAGATGCATCTGTATATGCTCGATATCCACAAAGCGATGTTTATCGACTCCAACCCGGTTCCAGTCAAGACCGCGCTGGAACTGATGGGCAAGGCCGATAAAACCGTGCGTCTGCCCCTGGCAGACCTGCAGCCTGAAACCCTGCAACGCCTCAAAGAGGTGATGGGCCGCTACAATCTGATCTGACCTTCTTTTCCGGCAATTAGTATGGCTGCCGCATCCGAGCACACGTGGATGTGGCAGCCATCCGGATCGTAACCATCGCTATCAATCCCTTCTAACTACCAATCATCAAGAGAGAACTTATGCTTAATATAGCTGTAACCGGCGCCGCGGGGCGGATGGGTGCACGCCTGATCAACGCGGTAAATGAAGCAGAACAAATGCGCCTCAGTAGTGCTATCGAACACAGCGGACACCCTGCCTGTGGCCAGGATGCGGGCATTTTATCCGGTTGTGGAGAGTTGGGCGTGCGCATAGTGGACGATCTGCGTGCAGGCTTAAAAGATGCGGACATCCTTATCGATTTCACCTTCCCGGAAGTTACCCTGGAAAACGCGCGCGTTTGTGCCGAGATGGGCAAAGGGCTGGTGATCGGCTCCACTGGTTTCACCCCAGAACAACGCGAGGAATTAAAGCAAATCGGACAAAGCGGTAAGGGGATCGGAATCGTGCTGGCACCCAACATGAGCGTGGGAGTCAACGCCTGCTTCAAACTTCTCAAAGAGGCGGCCTCTATCCTAGGGCAAGATTTTGATGTTGAGATAGTGGAGATGCACCATAACCAGAAAAAAGATTCCCCTTCAGGTACGGCAGTGCGCATGGGCGAGATTGTAGCCGACGCGCTAGGGCGCGATTACAACCAGGTGGCAAATTTTCATCGCGAGGGGATGTGCGGAGCCCGCACCCACGCAGAGATCGGCATGCAAACCGTACGTGGTGGCGATATTGTTGGAGAACACACCGTTTACTTCATCGGCATGGGAGAGCGTATTGAGATCAGCCATCGAGCCATGAGCCGCGACATGTTCGCGCGCGGAGCGGTGCGCGCATGCGCGTGGTTGCAGGGGAAAAACCCGGGACTGTATGACATGCAAGACGTGCTGGAGTTGCGCTGACAGGTAGCAGAAGGCGATAAAGACAACCTGTAATTTCCTGAAATCTGTTGCCAACGTAAACTGTGTTCACTCACAATCAACCTAGAATATACTACTAAGGGAGACCAAAGCCCCATGACAAAACTCAATGATAATTATCTGAAGCTCAAAGCCGGATATCTATTCCCGGAAATTACCCGCCGTATCAACGAATTTGCCGCAGCCAATCCGGGACAGGAAATAATCCGCCTCGGAATCGGTGATGTTACCCGTCCCCTGCCCCCTGCAGTTATCAAGGCGTTCCATGCCGGGGTGGACGATCTGGCCGGAACTGAAAACTTCCACGGCTATGGGCCGGAACAGGGATACTCCTGGCTGATAGACACCATCATTGAGAAGTCCTATAAACCTCTTGGGGTGGAGCTGGCGAACAGCGAAGTGTTTATCTCCGATGGCTCAAAATGCGACAGTGCCAACATCCTCGACATTTTCTCCCTCGACAATAAGGTTGCCATCGGCGACCCGGTGTACCCGGTATACAACGACACCAATGTCATGGTGGGGCGCACCGGTGAAGCGGACGCCAAAGGGTACTACTCTGGAATTGTGTACATGCCCTGCACCGAAGCAAACAATTTTATGCCGGAGTTTCCACAGGAGCCTGTCGACATCATCTACCTGTGCTATCCCAACAACCCCACCGGCACCGTGGCGACCAAAGAGCAACTTCAAGGCTGGGTTGATTACGCCCTTAAAAATGATGCAGTGATTCTGTTTGACGCCGCGTACGAAGCGTTCATCACCGAACCTGGAATCCCCCACTCCATCTACGAAATTGAAGGAGCCAAACGCTGCGCCATCGAATTCCGCAGCTTCTCCAAGACTGCCGGTTTTACCGGAGTGCGCTGCGGCCTCACCGTGGTGCCCCAAGAGCTGAAAGTCAGCAGCGCGAATGGCGAAAAGGTTGCCCTCAATCGCTTATGGAACCGACGCCAAACAACTAAATTCAACGGCGTCTCTTATCCGGTACAGCGTGCTGCCGCCGCAGTCTACTCCGATGAAGGCTGGGCGCAGGTACAGGAGATCATCGACTACTACATGGAAAACGCGCGCATCATCCGCGAAGGTCTGGCTGAAGCTGGCATCACCTGTTATGGTGGCGTTAATGCCCCGTACATCTGGCTTAAAACCCCTGCAGGTTTAAGCAGCTGGGAGTTCTTTGACAAGCTCCTGCACGAATGTTTCGTAGTTGGCACCCCCGGCAGCGGCTTCGGCCCCAGCGGCGAGGGATATTTCCGCCTGAGTGCGTTCGGAGAGCGTTCCACCGTTGAGAAAGCGGTAGCCCGAATCCGTGATACTTGGGGCAAGTAAGCCGCAGACCTTACAAACACCAATAGATGCATAATCAGGGGCCGACCGGGATATAAGCGTTACCATCCGGTCGGTCCTACCTATATCATGTGAAAAATCTGAGGAACACCATGTCAGACTGCGTAAACAAAGCGTTAAGTTTTAAGCACACCACATCTCATAGTATGCCCTTTTGTCCTTGGCTTTACATGGCCCTGTTTTTTGCTCTGTGCATAAGTGGCTGCACCGATGATTCAACCTCAGTAGATCCACACGCACTGCCCCTGTCGCCTGCTATTGAAGAACCTGCCACGCAAGCTGAACCACCAACAAGACCACAGGATGAGGCTGCCGATGCTACCAGCATAACTGAAACAATCACCCCACCGGTACAGAGCACAACCACCCCTGAAACGCATGAAATCCCGGCAGCCCGGCAGGAGCAGATTAAACTCGAGACCAAAACACCACCTGCACCTCTGCAGTTGGGATTACCTGAACAACGCTCGGAAACCCTGAACAACCAAGTAGATATCCTTGGCACTAATCCACTTACCCGTACACCCACGAAAAAGAAAGCCACAGACAAGACGCTCAAAATTAGTGGTGGGGTTCTTCTCAACTCTGAAGCAGAAGAGCTCAGTGAGCGTTTAGACGGCGCCGAAGTAAAATTCGACCTCAAGTGGAAGTAAGGCAGACAGCCTTACGCATAGTGTTTCGACCAAGACAAATCTCGGGCGCGCCCGTTCTGGCGCAAGGGCTGAAACCACATCCTTCATCCGGAGCAGTGTCCCCATGATGGTTATTCTCTTTATTCCTCTCGGAATCCTATGCTTCATCCTTGCATACCAGTGCCTACGCGCCGAATATAAAGTAAAAGCTTTGTGGTGCACCGCCCTGGGGATTTTCTTTCTTTGCAGCGCGGCATTTATGGGCTACGGCGCCTGTGTGCTGTTACAAAATATCGAGCCAAAGAATTTTGACCGCTCCGCTTCCGCCACACTCTCCACCGCGACCAAGAGCTAACCAGCTCCCCTTCGCCTTCGATGCGACAAAACCATACTGCGCAAATGAGCACATGCTAAACGCGGGTGTGCCATCATAAAAATACGCACTTCAACGTGGTTTCGCCGCACCCGCGCGGGTATAGTTCTACTCAATCAAGCTCTGTTGTGGCAGGCAGACTTTGACCTTCATTCTTTCTTCCTACCTGAAACACAACGAAGCCGGATCGGATGCCTCCCCGAACCGGCTTCGTTGTGTTTTGTTCGGTATCCGAGTGCACAACCTCACCCGAAAAATGCCAGACTTCTTCCACCCACTGCCAAACGCCGCCAGCTACAATATAAGCTGGGCATCGGGGGGGAGATTTACTATTATTACCAATCAGACGATAATAGTGCGCAGATCTAAACCGACATAAGCACTGCTGGAATGCAAATTCCACCCCCCTCTAAAATAAGTTTCGACGGAACATTATGTATACAGAGTACTTCGGCTTAAGAGAGAAACCCTTCTCCATCGCACCAGACCCTGAATATCTGTACATGAGTGCACGGCACCGCGAAGCGCTGGCACATCTCATCTACGGGATGCAGACCGCTGGCGGCTTTGTCCTACTCACCGGTGAAGTGGGTACTGGCAAAACTACCGTATGCCGCTGCCTACTCGAACAGATTCCGGAAGACGCTGAAATAGCCTTTGTCCTTAACCCGAAGGTCAACGCTGCCGAACTGCTTGAAACTATCTGCGATGAACTTCGCATCCCTTACCCGAAACAGACAGCAAGCATAAAAGTGTTTGTGGATGCGATAAACCGCTTCTTGCTCGAGACCCACGCTAGAGGGGGCAAAACCGTACTGATCATAGACGAAGCGCAGAACCTTTCCATTGATGTCCTAGAGCAGATCCGCCTATTGACCAACCTCGAGACCAATAAGGAAAAACTCTTGCAGGTGATCATGATCGGGCAACCCGAACTGCGCGACATGCTCAAACGGCAGGAGCTACGCCAGTTGGAACAACGGGTTACCGCGCGCTACCACCTGCAACCCCTCAATTCCACCGAGGCGCTGGCGTACATAAAACACCGCCTGAACATCGCGGGTGTCGACCGCCCCCTGTTTTCGCGCCGTGCCCTGCGTAAACTGTACCTCTTAAGTGGCGGAGTCCCCCGCCTGATAAACCTGCTGTGCGATCGGGCCCTGCTAGGCGCATATGTGACCAACCAAAACAGCGTAGGCTATAAGCTGGTACACACCACCGCGAAGGAGATTTTAGCCACTGATACGGGAACGCAAGTTCGCCTGCGCACGCTGATGCGCATGAGCGCCGCTATACTCATTGTTGGCGCACTTGTCGTGCTAAGTATGGTGTTTCTCCCACCCACAAACCTTGACTTCAAGACAAGCCCAGCACCAGTAGAGCAGAATCCAATAGCAGATAGCGTAAGTCTCCCTGCACCCGATATTGCCGTCGAACTACCGAAAAATGCTGTAGGAAAAGACACCCCCATATGGTCCCCAAGCCTGTGGGATAACGCCACTCGCAGCGCAGCTGCGCAGCAGCTCTTTTTACTGTGGAACATGCCATACTCGACAGAAGAGACCGATATAGACACTGCAGCAAACCGCGTCGGGCTCAGTAATTTCGAACGCCGAGGCAGCCTCGCCACGTTGCGCGAGCTGAACCGCCCAGCTATTCTCACCCTGCAAGACGACGCCGGCAATACCCGCTACGCAACCCTGACTGGCCTAAACACGACCTCTGCCCTCCTGACGTTCGGAGAACATATTGTCAGAATTCCAGCCGCCGAACTGGTTAAACACTGGCGCGGAGAATTTATCCTGCTGTGGCAGGCCCCCCCAGAATATTCAACTCCGGTATACCCCGGTCACCAAGGGGAAATAATCCACTGGCTCGAACGCCAATTGGCCATCATCAACCAGCGTCAGCCCTCAACCACTGCCCAGCGCTCTTTAGGGGGAACCCTATTAGATGAGCTACGCCAATTTCAGGCATCCAAGGGCTTGACCCCAGACGGCATCCTTGGTCCAGTCACCCTGATTCACCTGAATAACGTAACCTCAAATACCCATCCGCGCCTGCAACCTGACCCGGAGAACCAGCACTGATGTCATATATCCTCGAAGCCCTTAAAAAATCAGAAAAAAAGCGTCAAGGAGAGCAAGGCAGCCTGGCACACCTCGCCACCCAGGAACCTGCTGGCCAGGAACCTCAGCCCCCGCGGCGCCCGCTCTGGCCCCTGTTGGTGGGCATCGCTCTGGTAATAAATGCCGGAGTGCTGCTTTTCATCTTTTGGCCTTCTACTCCGCAACTGCCGCCAAATGCGCAAGCACC
>JAQUDG010000118.1 GCA_028685815.1 Desulfuromonas sp. | reverse complement strand
CCCGCCACGAGCAACGAGGTCAGGTGAGGAAACTCAACCCGCGGCATCACCGCCAAGAGCGAGGGTGGAAAGATGCCCCAGGAGACTTCGCTCTCCAGCAACAATTGAATTAGTTTGGTGCGGTCATAGCGATGCTCTTCGGTTGCCACCACAATGGTGCCGCCGGCCAAAAGAGGCATAAAAATTTCGACCACGGAAGCACTAAAATTGAGGGAAGCGAAAAACAATCCTCGCATTTCTCGGGTTATGTGCAATGCTTTTCCGAAGGATTGACAAAGATGAGCAACCTGGTGGTTAGCGATGGGAACCCCTTTGGGCCTTCCCGTGGTTCCCGATGTGAAAATCGCGTAGGCTAAACCTTTCGGCTTCATGCAAATTTTATCGAAGGCCGGCCCGGTCTTGGAAATGACACTCGGATCGAGAGTGGAAACACCTTGCAACAATGAGGTATACCGCTCATGCACCAAAGCCTTTTGGATTTGAGCGTCGCTGACCATAGATTGGAGACGCTCCTTGGGATACTCTGGATCCAGAGGCACGTAGGCTCCACCGGCTTTGAGAATCCCAAAGACTCCGGCCACGAGGTCGGCCCCGCGCGCCATGCAGACCCCCACCAACTGCCCATCGAGTCCGGTTCCGCCATTTTCCGCAAGCAGTACCGAAGCGATCTGATCCGACCATTCATTCAACTGCGAGAATGTGTAAGATTCTCCCTGGCAGATCAGGGCCTCTTTTTGCGGCTGAGCTTTCACCTGTTTTGCGAAGAGACTTGGGATGGTTTCGTTTTCGGGATAAGGGACGTAACCGCCGTTGAATGACAGCAATCGTTCTAACGCCGCCGCGTTCACCAGCGGCAATTTCGAAAGTGGGGTTTCCGGATGTCGCTGTGCGGCTTCAAGAACCGTCACCAGCGCCTGATAGAGAGTCTCGGCATCTTCCCGCGCAACCGTTCTGCCGTCACCGGCGAATCCGATGGTTAGATGACCGCTTCGAGCCTTTCCGGCGTAATTAAGATGAATGGCTAACCCCTCAGTAACTTGCCCAGGGGGCACCGGCTCGCAGGTGTCAGGAGTTTCTGAATGGTTGATCAAACTCAACCTGCGCAAATGGCTCGCATCCGCGCCGTGCTCTTTGCGCTGATCCGCCAACAGCATGTCGTACGGATAGCGAGCATGCTCCGTCAGCAAGATATTCACTTTCTTGGAGGTCTCGGTGGCCAGCTCTAAAAACGCTTGATCTGCACGATAATCTTGAACCAAGGGCAGCGTACTGGTGGACATCCCCTCGGTGGAATGAAACTCCGCTTCGTCCCGCTTGTAGTTAGCAAGGCAAATGGCAAAATGGTCCACCCGAGTCATGCGCGCCACACACACCGTGAGCGCGGTCATAAACTGATTGAAAACGGATACCCCCGTGCTCTCAACGAATGCCTGACACGCCTTGGCGAAGGCCGGTTCACAAATCTGGCGCACAAAAAAAGGTTCGCCGTCGTTGCGGCCTCGCCCCAGTTCAAAAGGCTCTGGCATCACTGCCAGTTCCTGGAGCCAATACGCGCGGTCGGCATCCTTCTCGGGAGACGCCAGATAGGCTGTTTGTCGATCCACCACGGTTTTGGAAGGTGGCTGGGCAAGTGGAGCAAACTCCTGAGGATGACTGGGGGTAAACTTTTTCAAAATGACCTCTTCTTTCTTTGTCTTAGATATTGGCCACATTGGGCACATTGGGCACATCTGTTTAATTATTCACGTATGCCATCTACTTTTAGTCAGCGTTTGCTTCGCTCCCAGTCGCGCTTGACCATCTCCAGCAGACTGCGTCCGCGGTCCGTGAGTATCTTCAGACTATCAAACTCGGGATCAACGAAGTGTTTCTGCATCAGCAAGCCATCATCCTCAAACCAGACCGGCAGCAACCCGCCTAGACAATACCCCTGTGCCCTCAGCAGTTCCACCACCCCGCCAGACCATGCTTTGCCCAGGTCTACAAAAAACTGGATCAGGGCATAGTCCTCTCCCCGCAGTTCTCGTTCAAGCTCGGCTAAACGCGTAGACAGGTCTGCTCCGGGGCTTGTAATTATACAGCGCGCAACCCCAGCAAACTCAAACCGCGTTACCTCAATGTCGGCCTTGCTGCCGGTAAGGTTTGCGTCAGAATCAACCAGCTCGCGGTCGAGATTCAGGCCATTCAGTAGAAATGTCAGTTCGTTCCGGTAACTAGCCGGGATATGCAACTTTCGACGGCAATCCTTATCCACACGAAAAGCGAGCAGGCATCCAACCCGCCCATCGGCGCTCTGTTCTGCTTCATAAGTTCGGGCAGGCATAAGCGCCGGTTCCAAGGCGGCTTCCAACATATTCATCGATGTACAAAATTGCTGGATGGTAAGGTGATTGCAGGCCGTCTCAACGTAAAAGGTATCAATCCCGATTTCCTTAGCCAGTTCCATAAGCAGCTTGATTAAATGAGAATGAATCTTTTTGCCGCGGTAAGCGCGCAAGGTCAGCGCTAAACCGTACTCATAGAGGTGCGGATTGGGCGGAGAACTGCGATAAAAAGCCAGATGGGAAATGATATCACCAGATACCGTGCGAGCGACGACACTGTGAATGTTCCCGTTCCGGTTCTCTTCCGCCAGTTTCTCGGGAATATAGTAGGTATCGATTGGGTAACCATCCCCGTACGTGGCATAGAACAAACGGGTGACACCCGGAGCATCGGCAGGCTCAAAACGCCCCAGCGTGTATTCCGCTCCTTCTGGCACAACCCGCTGTTCCCGTGCTAAGAGTTCTAGCGCTTCTGATCTGTTCATATGCCGAGCCTCCTTAATGAATAGATGGGCAAGATGGTTTTGCCCGAAACTGGCAAACCCTCCCCAGGAAAAAACAATGCTGAACAAAATCGAACGTTTCAAGTCGTTCGTTTACACTTCCACCTATATCATGCTGATTAGCGGTACGGAAGCCTTGGTTATTAATATTGAGCCGCGTCGCAACAGCAGGCATGTTAACCCTGAGTGCGGCAAACGCTGTTCCGCTTATGATCGGTAGCCACAGCGGTTGTCCTGGAAAGAGACCGCCAATATCCTTAAAACCAGTTAGGACAGGTGTTTCGGGCCGTCAATGTTATCGTTGACTATGGTCTGGCACATAGAAACCTAAGAGTCGAAAACAATAGTTGCCCAACCTAAGCTCGGCTGCTCACCAATGATTTGTAGTTGGTTCTTTTCACCATGAGCTATTTAGTCCATATCCCCGCTTCTTTTTACAAATCCGACATCAAAACCAAATGGTTTACCAATGGCGCGCAGGGTTTTTAATGTGGGGTTGCCTGTTCCAGTTTCTACTGCCTGCAACGCATCATGACCCACCTTAACAATCTTAGCTGCGTACTCTCTTCTGCTCATGCCTACTGTGCGCCGCATAATACGCGTGGCTTCCCCAAGGGATAGCGTACCCTCTTCTATCCCATTGAAGAGCTTATGCCGCATTTGTTTGAGTTCTTCACCTTCAAGTCTCTTCAACGTATCCCCCTATCTCAAACCAAAGGAGTTGTTCAAAGCCCGACGCGCTTCTTGAAGACTGTGGCCCAGCTCATGGATATGCGCTATACGCCGACTAATGATTTCTGGCTCTACGCCGCACTCCTTCATCGTTTCCGGAAGCCTCTCTATCTTATCAACCATTTCATATAGAAGATCGTGAAAGCTCTCTCCTACTAATAATTCAAGTTGTACTGCAATTTCTGCCCAACCGGGCATCCCTGTCGGCCTTTCATTTATCCAACGTGTTGCCCTGGCAATTCCCTCCGGGCTTAAAAACATCGGAGCAAAATCATATAGCAAAGAAAGCGCCGTCTCACCCGTTTCATACTTGATGATAGCCGTATTACGACAGTGGTTATCTACATTCCCCATTGCGATATTCAAAAAATCTCTTTTGAGATACTCCTGCAGAGTCGTTTTAGGATCATCAACACATTGTGCAAGCCTTTCGCAAATATCGTCATGTGCTTTGCGGCCACCAAAATCGTTTAAGCCGCACAAGGATGCTATGCTTTCAAGTCCATGCCTCTTTACGTTCGCACGTTCATGCACGTCAACTGTGCGGTCAAAGCGCTCAACAAACAAAACATCATCTTCGTAAATCAAGGGATTGCCTGTTTGCAGCCCAAACTGCCTTGCAACCTCATAGTAGGCTGCTTCGTTGCGAAGGATCGCTGAGTATTCTTTCCTCTTTTCATGCGGGAATTTTACCAGCCAGTGCTTTTTTATCTGGCTATCAGGAAGCGCCCCATCTACATGCCAACGTCCATGCCAGTCTTCAACCAACAAGAATTTGGGAGCCTGGCCCTGCGCACTGCACCCGCCACCAATA
Source organism: Desulfuromonas sp. (assembly GCA_028685815.1). Classification (GTDB taxonomy): domain Bacteria; phylum Desulfobacterota; class Desulfuromonadia; order Desulfuromonadales; family Desulfuromonadaceae; genus JAIVHC01. The sequence goes on along the minus strand of JAQUDG010000118.1, from coordinate 3,267 downwards.
TAAGCGCCGCAGCTTTCGGCGTAATTTAAAAATGCTGTCTTGTTTTTGAGAATGTCTTTGCGCTCAAAGCCCGGATGATGCGCAACTTCTCCCTTCATTTCTTCAAGAAAGCGCGCGGCAGAAGCAATGCGAATATTGCCCGGTGCGTTACCTGCCGCACACTGCAGCAGCGGCCAATGTGCAGAATCATTGTCCTTGAGGTTGAGGCGTTCAAGCCAGTATTCTCTTGCAGAGCCGGCAGGTAAAATGTCCAACAAAAAGGCCGGCCAGCCCCTTTCTGTGTAAAGAGCAAAATTTACCGGATAGTTTACTGCAACTCTATGGTTGGCATTGTCGCAATCCATATGTTTTACAACATAGTCAATGTCGTACTCTAGGGTGCCATTCTCAAAGTGCGTTCCTGTAACACCATGCACAGAGAAGGTTGCAGCTTTTTGCCACTCACCATTGTGATAAATTTCTATGTCCAACGCTTGGCCCATCATTAGCCTCCACACTGTTTTATACTGTTATACAATACTTTACCTGGAGGTACCAAGGGTATTTATATGTATATATGCGTATCTTAGCGCCGTCATTCTAATGTAATTCACATAAAAATGCCAAGCTCTGAAGAATCAGGCTTGGCATTTTTATGTAGTCAGTATCAGTATGATGGGGCCTTTGCGGCGCCACCAGTTTTCTTGGACACTGATTTGGAGTAATATCCCCGTATCCAAGGAGATTAAAAATGACCATAAAGAACACGAACGAAGTTGAGGGTGATGTCGCTTATTAGTCTCTTCAATCTATTGCCCTATGCGACTGCTCACGAACCCTCCAAGTAAATGTATATCATCCTGTGCGATAGGCGCGCGGCTCGATGTCCCTCCTGCTTTATTGCGACCTTCTTATTCAGCTCTTACCTGGTATCGTTGGCGCATCTCCTGCACCATACCGACAAATTCCTCCCTCAAACTGAGCGGCTCTAGCACCTCAATGTTGGAGCCAAAGCCTAATAACCACCAGCGCAGTTGGCGGGTGTCGTTGACGGTGGCGCTTACCCGCACGACGTCATTTTCGGCTTTGCTGATTTTCTGATTATCGCTCAGCGGGCTTTCGCGCAAATGGTGAGCTACATCTGCAGCCATCAAGAAGGATAGCTTGATCGTTCCTTCGCTGTGTTCCGATGGAAACTCCATCGCTGCACCGAGATATTCATCCAAGTCAAAATCGGCAGGGCGTCGGCTTCCATCTTTGAGCAGGCGCGCCGATTCAAGTCGGTGCAAAGCCAGCAGGCGAACGTCGGGATAATCCCACAACGTCGCAGCAAGATAGATCACCGGATCACTGAAAATAAGCCCGAGTGGGTTGATTACAAAGTCGGTTTGGGGTTTATTGCTGCGACTATTGTAGGTGCCGAGTAGTTGGCGATCGTGGAATAGTGCTTCGTAGACCACCTCCATAACCTCAGGTTCGACGCTGGGAGGCTTGAGCTGTTGCGTACGCGAAATAATTCGCACCTTCTGCGGCCAATCTTTTATGCCGCTGCTTTCAAGGTTCTGCAGCTGTTTGTTTGCCCTGCGTATATGGGGCTGTAAGGATTGTACGCAACCAGAAGGGAGTAGGCGTTTAAGGTAGCTATCAACCATGTAGAAGGTCAGCGCTGTGGCTGTATCCATCCCTGGGACATCAAAGTTCTCTGCGTCTGCCTGCCAAGACCAGCCGGAGGGTTTGTTCCCGTCGCTGACTAGGGGGAATGCGCTCGAAAGTTTATCTAAATCGCGCTGGATGGTGCGCCGACTGGTAGGGTAACCTGCACCATCTAGGGCAGATTCAAGCTCGGCGGTACTTGTCTTGCGCGGGTGCCGGGGCAACAGGCGCAGCATATGCCAATGACGCAGTAACGTATCCATGGTGGTCTCCCAAGCAAATTACCCATACTAATCTGCTGTGCAAAAACATAATTTAAGGACGATTTGCGAATTGCCCACGCCACCGGTACAATCCCGCCCCATCTCCACATCTGCGACCAAGGGCGCATGCCATGCGCCCCTACGCGATATGTACGCACGCTGGTGAATACAACAACGAATGGTGGTTATACCCACCCAAGGGGCACGGCATACCGTGCCCATATCCAGCGATGAGCCATCGCACCATGCCTCACGCAATTCTCGTAATTGTCGCGCATGCGGGGCTCCAGAGCCTTTGAAGCTGTCTAGATTCCCGCCTTCGCGGGAATGACGGATTTTACTTACGCATAACATACAAGGGGCGATTTTAAGATTTTGGCTCCAGCCAAGTATCAATTGTTACATATAATCCACCCATGCGTCATTTTGTGTCGCATGAATCAACAACGATTACCTGGCGGCTGGGGGTACAGAGCTGCAATTTTAGCTTGTGCTGGATATGAAAGCACAGACTAGAGGTGCTTCTGCCGTTACTGGATCAAAATATAGTTTTAGCTCCATATACGTATAGTGTATCTTATTATTGACATTCGTAGGGTTTTGTATAAAATGAGTAACACATTGGCGGGAGACTGATCATGCCAGCAAAACTAACTTACATTTCAACAGACGTTGCTAGTCTCGCCGCTACCATCGGCGAGCAGATTCGTGCCCAACGTAAAGCCTTAGGGGTCAGTGCAACGACGGCCGCTGAGGCAGCAGGAATGTCTCGAGTGACCTGGCACCGGATCGAAAAAGGGACAACATCAGTAACTTTAGGATCCTGTCTAAGCGCATTGGCAGTGTTGGGACTTGAGTTGAAAGTTATTCTACCCTCTACCCACAAGCAGGATACTGATGATCATCCTGCCAACGTGGAATCAATCCCTGTACGGATTCCTTTCGCCGAGTATCCTCAGCTCAAACAACTTGCTTGGCAGGTGCATGGTGTTGATACCTTGTCCCCCAAGGAGGCATTGGGTGTTTATGAACGAAACTGGAGACATGTCGATTTAGAAAGCATGGAGGAGCACGAGCGACATTTGGTTGCTGCACTTCGACAGGTTTTTACAGGAGAGTCCGACGATGTTTGAAAGACCCCACCACCAGCGGATTGCCCAAGTATTGTTGACGTTAAACGGCTCACTGTTGCGCGAGCACAACTGCCTGTTTGGTGGTGGTACCGCTATTGCCCTGCGGTATGGCGAATATCGAGAGTCGGTTGATATCGATTTTTTGGTATCAGAGATCGATAGCTATCGGCAATTACGCCTGTTAATCACCAGTGCACAGGGGATAGCGGCTCTCTTTCGGCAAGAAACGGATTTAATAT
>JAQUDG010000117.1 GCA_028685815.1 Desulfuromonas sp. | reverse complement strand
GGGCGCCATATGCTCAACGGCTATGGTACCTCAGAAAATACGGTGGCGATCTCGACCAATGTCTTCGGCCCCGACACATCTCCCAAGAATATCGGACGGCCCATTGAAAACGTGCATTGCTATGTGTTGGATCAAGGCCTTCAGCCGGTGCCCATTGGGGTGCCAGGGGATTTGTATGTGGCGGGTGTGGGGGTGTCGAGTGGCTACCTCAATCGTCCAGAGTTGACCGCACAGTGCTTCTTTCCGAACCCCTACTTTCAAGAGGCTCTGCGAAATCCCATCATGTATAAAACCGGCGATTTAGTTCGCAGGCTGAAAAACGGAGACATGGAATTTATCGGCCGGGTTGATTTTCAGGTCAAGATTCGAGGACATCGCATCGAGTGCGATGAAGTGGGTACCGCGATCGGTAACCTAGAGGGGGTTAAGAGCTGTCTGGTGCTCCCCATCCCTCAGGGGGCGACGCACCGATTGATTGCCTATCTTATCCCCGAAGCCGGAACAGAACTCGACATCGGTGCTCTTAGAGAAATGACGGCCGACCTTCTTCCTAATTATATGGTTCCCGCCGCCTTCGTCGTCTTAAAAGAATTCCCCAGAACTCCGAACGGTAAAGTGGATCGACGGGCTCTGCCCATCCCGGAGGGAGGCGGGGAGAGAGACAACGTGGCTTATGTGAAACCGCGCAACGCACTTGAAGAGACCCTATGCAAAGTGTGGTCGCAGACCTTAGGTGTCGAAGAAGTTGGAGTCAAAGAGGATTTCTTCCATCTCGGTGGCGACTCATTGAGCTGCATGGAGATGCTTGCAGCGGCCGAGGAGGTAGGACTTCGGATGCAAGTCACCGACGTCCGCGAACATTCGACCGTAGAAAACCTGGCGGCCCACCTAAAATCGCAGAGCCGGAGCGTGGAGGACCCAGGATTTCCAGAACCCGTGACGGCTCAAGGGCTTGGAGCGTTTCCAATGCCGAGAAATGCACTGATGATGCACCGCCTGGAAGAGTCTATGCGGGCAACGGGAGCTGCTGTAGAGGCCATGCCGACGCGCTGGGATTTTTTTGGACCGCTCAACCGAGAGGCCTTGAGAGAAGCGCTTCGTTTCGTTATCGGCCGCTTTGATACGTTTCGATTGCGCGTCGAGGAGCGAGACGGTGGAGTTTGGCTGACACCTCTCTCTGGGGATCTGACGCCGGCCTGGGAGGCGATTGACCCCGCAGACCTCGACTCCACGATGTCGGCTTGGAGCATGGAACCTCTCAAGACCACCGAGCCCTCGTGCCAATTCCGGCTCTTCGATTTGGGCGGCGACTGCCATGCTCTTTGCTTACGCGGAACCCATTTGCTGTTTGACGCTTGGTCCTCGGAAGTTTTGCTGGACGCCTTGGCTTCAGCCTATAATGCGTTTTGCGCAGGAACCACTCCAAAGGAGCCGCCCGCGACCTCGCTGCGCACCTTCACCGAATGGTACCATCGCCTGATTGATGACGGATATCTGCAGAAATCGCAAGCGTTTTGGACCGCGGAAATGGCGCAGAGTCGGCCGCTCTACCCATCGCCCCCAAGGCCTTGCGCTAAGCGCAACCCCTATCAATGCTTAACGGCCATGAAGCCCATTCCCGCAGAGCGGATGAATCAGTTAAAGACGCTGTGCCAAGCGCACCGGGGGACGCTCTTTGAGGGCTGCCTAACGGTCTATCAGCTTATGCTGGCGAAGCGTAGTCAAGACAACCGCCCCCTAACGGCGTTCGTGACCGCACTGCGCGACCGTAAGGCGCTTCAATCGGTGATCGGCAGCCTGACCAACCGCATGTACTTTTCCACGGAGGTTCCTCAAAATCGCGCTTTTTCAGAGACCTTGAACCGGGTCAAGAAGGGATTGATTGCGGTGCAAAACCACAGTTATTGGCCAGTCTGGGAAGCGGTGGACCCACACGGATTAGGCGTTCCCGATTTGTTTTTCCACTACGTTGCTCGAAGCGATGGAAGCGGTCCGAACTTTCAGGGCGTGACCTTGAAACAACAGCCTTTAGCCCCCCCCCAATATTGGTCGTTGGGCTTGGCTCTGCAGGTTATTGACCACAATGAGCACCCGACTCTGCTATGCATGGCGCGCGCCGGCTTTTGTGATGAGCTGTTTTTGGAGGAATTTATGGAAGATTACCTCGCCTGCCTAGATGAGGTTCTCCAAGCATCGAACTAGAGCATGAGGACTATGGATTACACTGTTTTATAAGGAGGACAACTATGCAGGGATTTCTTGATCGGACGTTACCCATACTAGGAAAAGAAGGAATTGATGCGCTTTCGACGCCGCTTATTGCCTTTGCCGGACTCGGCGGGGTCGGAGGAGGCGCTTTTCTGAATTTGGTCCGCTGTGGGGTGAAGCGGTTTCGGTTGTCCGAAAACGGCATTTTTGATCCACCCGACATGAACAGGCAGGCGGCAGCCTTCGCTTCAACAATGGACAAGCCCAAAATCGAAGTTTACGAACAGCTTGCCCGTGAGATCAATCCAGATGTTGAACTCGAGTTATTCCCTGAAGGAACGCTGGCCAGCAACCTTGAGCGATTCCTCGACGGCTGTGATGTCTATGTGGGTGTAATCGACGTTGAAAAGGGGGCAGATGTTAAAGCCATGACCCCGGAGTTGCTCAAACGCTTCAATATCCCCCTCTTTACAGCTGGGGCGCTCGGATTCGGTGCCTTGTTGGTTGCCCATCATCCAAAAGGGATGATGCCTGATGAATTCTGGGGATTATTGAAGGAGAAATCTGACGGAGGAGGTCTTTTCCCTTCCTTAATTTCCGATAGGTTCGAACCCACTGTCGCTAAACGAATTGATCTCTGTGCAAAAGAAACGGGAAAGATCGCAACTACAAGTATCGGGGGGGCGGTATCGGGGGCCTTCCTCGCAGCGGAAGTGCTAGCATATCTTCTTCAAGGTACCGAACTAGTAAACCGCGATATTATTTTTGCCCCCAAATTTGCCACGATCGATCTCTTGAGAGCGACCATGGAAGTCGTTGATATAACGGCAGATAGCGATAGATCATAGCGCGCAGTTGCACGGGGGGATATTAGACTATCTTTAAATCAGGTCCAACTCGACAGTAATGCTATCTGCGTCGTTATTTATGAAATGTGGTTTTGCGCCAAAGGTTTGCTTTACGGACAGATCAGCAGCGCTTGAAATCTTGGCTCGGGAACAACGGGCTGTACCAAAAGGAATGGGACGTACAATGATTAAGCAGAACAAACAACAGAAAAACGCCTCGCTTCGGATTCCTCTCAGTATGCCGTTTCTGCCGCTTGCCGTCGATTTTGCCGGGAAAGGTGCGCGTGGGTTCGCTTATACTGACAAGGAAAGCCATAGCTTGGAATTGGCCGTGGAGGAACTGTTTTCCTTTTACGTGCAGAAAGTTGCAGCTGATTCTGCGGTGGAGCTTGAAGTGGAGGACCAGGGGTATCGTCTGGCTCTCTCTATTTCCTTCCAGATGGCTAATCCAGATATGCGCGCCTTCAACCTGGTCTGGCAGGTCAATCCGGATAGCGAGGAGTCACTGGAACTGCTGGGGCCCATGATCGCAGCCCGCAGCGTCTCCAGCCTCAGACTTGATTTTGGCAACGATGATCGGATCACGTTGCGCATGACCCGCAACCGCGACTACCCAACAACACAGGTCGCGGCGCTTCCACCACCTAACACCCAGGGGCCGGTAAGGCTGGTTGAACCATCCTCCAGTGATCTGCGCCATTTTTCCGCCATGGTAAGTGCTTCCGGCGCCCCCTTTATTCCCGGTTTTCTCGCTAGCCCTGGCATGGCAGCCGATATGCTTGCAGCTGGCCATCTGAACGCTATTCTGGCCCTGCGTGGTGATTGGATTATCGGCGGGGTGCTCTGGCGACCGTTGACAGACTCCTGTCTTGAACTGTACGGCCCCTATCTGTTTAATGACGACCCAGATGACGTGGTGTTGACCCTGTTACTAGACGAAGCGGTGGGACGTATCTCCCGCTCTCGCTTCCGTGGCTTGGTGCGGCGCCAGGGTCAGCTACAGGGTTACGAGCGTTTCTTTGATTTGTTGGGAGAGCTGGATTTGACTGGAATCAGTGGCGCTGCTACTCGTTCCACCTATTATTATCGCCAACTGAGGGAAGAGGGCGGCGGCGTGGTGTACTGTTCCGGTGCGCTGGCAACTTTTTTGGCGGATCAATATAATCGTCTCTGCCTTCCCCGGCAATTACGCGAAAACGGCGGCGAGCAGCTCCGCTTGCGCGACGCTTCAGTGTTGGCGGTGGAACTCGAGTATCCGCGTTCCCTGGCGATTATCCGTCCACTTTGCGCCGGCAAAGATATGGCGGCCAACCTGGCAGCCCATCTTGATCTGCTGCAAAATGACGGGATCAACAACTTTATGGTGGAGATCAACACTGGGCGAAGTGAAGACATCGCCTTTACCGATGCGCTGGAGGCTACCGGCTTTGTGCCGCGCCTGCTGATACCCGATGCCGGCCTCGGCGATCTGGTCATCTACGAACATCGCGTACGGAAGCAGCAATCATGAATCTAGACCTCCTCATCCCCGAGTATGTACGCAACTTTGAGGCGTACACACCGAGTAGACCTGACCATTTGTTGCAAGAGGAATACGGGGTCTCTCATCTCCATCGGTTGAACAATAACGAAAATACGCTCGGACCGCCAGCAGCTGCCGTCCGTGTCATCGCAGATTTCTCTCCCGATCTGGCCGTTGTTTACCCCAGTGGCGACTCCTATGATCTACGCGAAGCCCTCAGTCGCCGTTTTGACATTTGCCGTGACCGTTTTTTGGTCACCAACGGTTCCTGCGAAGCAATCACGTCGATCATCAAGGCGTTCTGTCAGCAAGGAGACAACATCATCACTGCCGATAAGACCTTTGCCGTCTATGAATGGGTGGCAGAATTCTCTGGCGTCGAAGCGCGTCTGGTGCCGCTGCGCGATTATGCCTACGACCCCCAGGGGCTCCTTGATCGTATTGACGCCCGCACTAAGATCATCTTCATTTGCAATCCCAACAATCCCACTGGCAGCTACTGGACCAAACAGGTCTTGATTGATTTTTTGGAAAAAGTTGGTGAAAACCGGTTGGTGGTGGTGGATGAGGCCTATTGTGAGTACGTGGAGGATCCGGAATTTCCGGATGCCATGGAGTTGATGGAGCGGTTCCCCAATGTCGTATCCTTTCGTACCTTTTCTAAAATGTATGCTCTGGCCGGTTTACGCGCCGGTTATCTGACGGGAACCCGGGACGTGGTGGATGTGGTGCGACGCACTTCCGTGACATATTCGGTCAATGTCCAGGCACAGATGGCCGCTAAAGCTGCCCTTTCTGACGACCGCGAGCACATTGCCGCCACGCGCACGATGGTCAAGCAAGCGCGACTTTTTCTGTGCAAAGTCTGCACCGATCTAGGTCTTGAGACGGTTGGCGGTGAAGGAAATTACCTAATGATCAAGGTGCCGATCAATGATCTGCTCATGTATCGGCGTCTGATGAAGCGTGGGATGATGGTCCGATCCATGACTGGCTTCCGCTTTCCAGGGTGGATCCGTGTGACGTTAAGGGAAATGGCGGTAATGGAGAGTTTCGCAGAAGCGCTGACGGAAGAAATTCGCGAGATAAGGAATGTAAGGGTTTAAAGATATGCGTGTGACAATAGCCGCGTTGCGGCGAATTATCACCGCTTGGTGGCTGTCAGCCTACTGATTCGTTTTTTGAGGGACTTCATGTCTAATAATACCAAACTGTTCTCGTTCGGATTTTTGGCGATCAATCTCCAGTTTGCACTGGTTACATCTATTGCTGCGCTTTTCTTCGCCTTTGTCGGGTATCTGAACGTGTTGGGAATCCCGCCGGCCACAGCCGGTTTCATTCTCAGCGCCGACGCGCTGGCGGCATTGATTGTTCTGCCACTGATCACTCCTTTTGTGCATATGGGCACGGCGCGCAGATGGCTTTTCGGGGGGGCGGTGGCGCTGTCTGTGGCCCTGTTTATGGTGGGGCATGTCTCCTCCGTCCCGCTACTGACGGCCGCGCGCCTGTTGCAGGGTGCTGGCTTCATTTGCGTGGTGGCTTCACTTAACACCCTTGCCGTTCAGTTCATTCCTAAAGAGATGAGTGGGAGTGCTTTTGGTTATATATCCCTCGTGCGCCTGGTTCCCTATGCGTTTATTCCGTTGTTATTCAGTTTCTTTGCAATCTCTCCTGCCGAATTCGGAAAGGTGCTCAATGTGGCGGCTGTGTTGGCGTTGTTACCGTTTCTCATGCTGATGCTTCCTCCTCCGCAGCACGTTGTGGCGAAGGAGATGTCTAATTCTCCCGGCCTGGCGGGCATAATAACCAGCCTTCGTTCCGGCTCGGTGATGGTGTTGCTTCTATCGACTTTGCTGTTTTTCTGCGGTTATTCAGCTATCTTCTATTACCTTAAGCAATTCGGCCACACTGTGGGAATTGCAAATGCCAGTGTCTTCTTTACCATTTGCACGCTTGTAATGATCGTTATCCGGCTCCTGTTCAGCCGGCTGTTCGACGCTTGCAACAAGGGACTAGTCTGCGCGGCGGGATTATTTATCGTTGCTGTCTGCTACGGACTGCTTCCGTTTTCCTCCAGCGGCATGTTTTTTGTCTTGGCCGGGTTTACCGGTTTCGGTTGGGGGATCGCTATGCCGCTGCAGGCCGCTGCTATGTTCGATATTTCCCCCCCGGCTGCCCAAGCTATGAACCAGAACTTGTTGGTGCTTATGATGCAGGGAGGGTTTTTTATTGGACCAATTTTCGGCGGGCAGTTGATTTCAACTTTTGGTTATAATGTTCTTTTTCTCAGCCTTGCCGGCACAACGTTGGTTGCAGGTCTTCTGATGATCCGTCTCGGGTGCATACGTATGCCAACACGTCAGTAATGACAGGCATAGCAGCAGTACCCTAATACGTGTAGACCTATGCAGTGTAAAGAGCTTTATTTTGACCTGTATTTGGTCTATGCTTAGCTCTAAAAAAGGAGCTTTTTATTATGGATACTATTCTGGCAGACTATTCTATCAGTATGACGGAGTTCAAGAAGAACCCTGCGCGTATAGTGCGTGACGCAGGGCAAAGCCCTGTAGCGGTTTTAAGCCACAACAAACCGGCCTTTTATATGGTCTCACCGCAGCTGTTTGAAGCTTTGGTTGAGGAGTTAGCTGACAGAGAGATTGAGGATCTGGCTCGGAACCGCCTAAGCCAGAAAGATTCTGCGATCGAGGTTGACATTGATAGCATCTGAAACCGATAAGGGAACATATGCTTACCGCTTGAAATTCATCCCAGAGGCGCTAGATGAGTGGAACAAGTTAGATGGCAGTGTTAAATCCATGTTGAAGAAATATTTAAAAAAACGCCTCAACAATCCTCACTCTCCGGGCAACGAGCTGCGCGGCGATCTAAAGGATTGCTATAAGATAAAGCTACGCCAGCAGGGATATCGCCTAGTATATCAAGTTGAAGAAAATGTTCTAACCGTGCTGGTTCTAGCCGTTGCCAAACGCGAGGACCTGCAAGCATACCGCAGCGCCGTCCACCGACTACTCAAGAAAAGCTGAGCCGAATACATAGTGCATGATGTGCGTATTCAGACGCCGTACGGGCATCGAGATAAAGCAACAACTGTTCTGTAAATTCAAAACTTCTCTTTGGAGCGATTGTTGATCCTTAAAAAGTCAAGTAAACTCGGCCAGTTTCCCACTCTTCCGATATCTCCATCAGCACGGCGCTGACGA
>JAQUDG010000018.1 GCA_028685815.1 Desulfuromonas sp. | reverse complement strand
CATACAAAATGCGAACCCGGGTTAACAGGTTCGCCTCCTATTTAACTAAACTACGCAGCGTCCATCTCTACTGCGCAAAGCTGTGGCCTGAAAACTAGCCGCCAGCCTAGCTACCACAACCACCGCAACTAGAACCACAGCCACCACCACTCTTGGATGATGTAATGGTAAAGCCATCCTGAACAAAATGGATGACCTGATCGTCGGCAAACCGAACCACCTGCGGGTCAAGGAGCACGTCGATCTCGTTTACCTGTTGGTGGGTATCGTCTTCGTTTGACTCATCTAGAGTCAGTCCCAAAGAGGGACCACCTCAGCCAAAGCCTGCCATAACCACCCGCAGCGACTTGCCCGGATTCTGCTGCAGAACGCTCTGCAACTCGGCCTTTGCTTCATCTGTAATTGTAAGCATCTGCTCGTTCCTTTCCTGAGTTACACTTTTGGTCGATTGATTTTTGTGGCCACATACCTGTGCCACAATGTGACCTCAACGCGTGCCTATTAAGCACAAGCCGTTCGTTTTGTAAAGGCAATATGCCGAATTTTGTACATTTTTGCAACTACTTAAGGCTTATAGCTTTTGCTAAACCCCATAAACTCTCGCGCCTCTTCGTATACCAACCTCGCATAAAGTTTCTGCCCCAGAGGTTACTGGCGCACGCGGATCATTCCGTCGGCACCACGCACTATGCGCACCCGATCAGCCACATTAAACGAAACGTCATCTGCCTGAACGATTGCCATAATTTCGCCATTATCGAGCTCTACCGTAATTTCCAAACCATCTGTTTTGGTTACTCCCTGCTCAGCAACCGCGCCCAGCAGTGCGCCACCGATAGCGCCAGCCGCCGTTGCCAGCGCCTGACCGTGGCCGCCACCCACACTATGCCCAGCTATACCGCCCACCACCCCGCCGGCAACAGCACCGGCACCACTTTTGGTGCCTTCAATCTTCACTGGGGAAACCGTCAACACCGTGCCGTAGTATACCGACATCTGTTTTTGTGCCTGATCTCGGGAGTACACTTGAGATGAAGTTCCGCTAGCACATCCGGCCAGCGCTACAAGCAGCACCATCCCTGTAAACTGCAACCATTTCATCCGGACCTCCTGCAACGTGTTTGTTTAGGTTAGTACGCTAAAGCTGCAACACCGCGCCTACGGAACCAAAGAAAAACTTCTGCCCGACACGCTCTCGCATCATGGCGGCCCGCGTTTGCCCCGTACAGTGCGACACCCCTAGATGCTGAACATCAAACTGCTCCAGATCCTGCATGGTCGCGTCAAACTGAGTTGCACTCGCTGGGCCTAGATGGGTGCCGCCAAGAACGGCATGGATTTTCTGGTTCGGAAAGTGTTCGCGCACCTGCAGCAAAATGTTAATCATCCCAGAATGGGCGCAGCCAAGAATAACCGCCAGCCCGTGAGCCGTTTCCACCACCACCCCCATATCGTCATTAAATGGGTCGGGCTCAAATCCTGCGTCTGCACCCGGCACCACCAACTCAGGGGCGCCCTGCTCATATGCGGTGCGACGCCGCACCTGACCGGTGACGTGAATACCCGGAGCAATCTGACAGAACTGAGGCGTCCACTTGAAGATAGCGCCTAGAGCTTCAAGAAATTCGCGGCGCTGCGGAATCCCGACAAAGCGTAGCGCATGACCACTACGCGAATAACGCGGTACAAATACCTCTGGGTGCGCAAAAACATCGACGGCTCCGGTATGCGCTAGCACCTTATCTAGTCCGCCCACGTGGTCGTAGTGCCCGTGACTGAGAACCACCCCATCTAAGGCACGTAGATCCTTATGTAGAACGCGCATATTCCGCTCTATTCCGAACCCCTGCCCGGTATCAACCAAAATCTGAATGTCATCACGCTCCACCAAGCAAGCAAACCCATGTTCCCCCACCGCCGGGATAGCACGCCCTACACTGTTTTCGCATATAATGGTTATAGTTGTAGTGCTTGTCATTTCCACCTCTACTCCATCGGTTTGTTGTAGTGTAATCACTGCACCAATTATAGCACGAGTTCAGCCCTGGCGTTACTCTCCACCAAAACTTTGCGCAATAATAAGTGGGCGGCAAAGGCGAATAAACATAAAAAAGTATGTGCATGCCTATTTTTTCGTTTGACAATCCCAGCGGTAAATACCTATTATGCGCGCTTATAGTTACATCTGCGGGCCCATAGCTCAGTTGGTTAGAGCCGCCGGCTCATAACCGGTCTGTCCCAGGTTCGAGTCCTGGTGGGCCCACCATTTTCTGCAGGAATTACATGGTTCGAACGCAGCTAGATCCCCATTTTATCGGTGTGTGGTTGGAAAAAGCAGGCACACACAGACAACACAGATTTTGTTAGAACCGAGAGTGCATCTTTTTAAGCTGCACTCTCTTTTTTTGCTTAACTGCTCCAACTGATGGTGACAAAAAGGATGAAACGCAATACTTTACACGTGCAAGATTTTATCGGCCTCCTCCATCGATTTTACCCTCCAGATCTAGCGCAGGAATGGGACAATGTCGGCCTGCAGGTGGGTGAACCAGATGGCGCGGTTCAGCGGATCATGGTTGCCCTTGATCCAAGCATGGAAAATCTGCACAGCGCCCACACCAACAACTGCCAGCTCCTCCTGACCCATCATCCTCTGATCTTCAAACCATTAAAACGCATCAGCACATCGGACTCTACCGGCAGAATTATCGCCTACGCCCTGCGCCACAACATACACATAGTCTGCGCTCACACCAATCTCGACAGCGGTGCAAATGGCCTGAATGACTGGCTTGCCGCGACCCTCCACCTCACGGAACCACAAATTTTACAGCCTAGCGAACAGGACCGTTTTTTTAAACTCGTGGTGTATGTACCACCCTCCCACCGAGAAGAACTCCTGCAGGCGCTGTTTCGCGGCGGAGCCGGACATATCGGTCGCTATGACCACTGCGCTTTCAGCGTTGAGGGGCGTGGACAATTCCGCCCCGGAGCAGACGCCAACCCGTTTCTGGGAACGCCAGGACAGGAAGAACAGGAGGAAGAAGTCCGCATCGAGACCATCGTCCCGCGCCGCTGCCTAAATAAAGTACTCACCCAAATGCGTAGAGCCCATCCCTATGAAGAGGTGGCCTATGACCTGTTTGAACTGCACAATCAAACCCAAACCACCGGTTTGGGGCGTATTGGCAAACTCCCTGAAGCTACGACGCTGGGAGCATTCGCCCACACCTGCAAAGAACAGCTCAAGTGCGCAAACCTCAGAATTGTCGGCCAGAGCGATGCCCCGGTGCACCGCATCGCGGTATGTAGTGGCAGCGGCAGCAGTGCCCTGTATGCCGCCAAATTCAGTGGCGCCGATGTACTCGTAACCGGCGATCTTAAATATCATGAAGCCCAGAGTGCCGCCGAACTTGGCATCTGCGTCATAGATGCAGGGCACTTCGCTACCGAAATCATTGCTACCGCCGGGCTGCAGAGCATCCTTACCCCTGCACTGCACCTGCATGGCTACGCCGCAGAAATCATTATTGCACCCGCTGAAAAGGATCCATTCACCTTTATTTAAAGAGCCGGAATCGCCCCGGCCTTATGCTACGGAGGACACGACGTGAAAGAAGAAGTGCAACAGCTGATAGATGTTCAGGAGCTTGACCAGAAAATTCTCGAGGCACGCGGGAAAAAAACCGAACTTCTCTCCCGCAAAGAAAAACTCTTGGCGCAGACAGAGAAACTCGAAAATGTTGTTGCCGCAATGCAGGAACAGATTAATGAGGTGCAGCAGGATGTTTCCAGCCTGAATCAGGATCTGGCCAAAGAGCAGGATAGCGTGACCAAGGCTGAAGATCGTCTGCCTGAAGTCAAAACCCAGAAAGAGTACCTCGCAATCCTCAAGGAAGTAGATGCCGCAAAGAAAAACACCAAAGATACCGAAGAAGCACTAAAGCTCAAGCAGCAAGTACTTGATGAACTCGAAGCTGATCAAAATGATAAGAAAACTGAGCTCAATGAATTCAAGAGCACCAACAAAGGTGAGCTACGCGACATTGATACCTTGGTTGCCGAACTCGAAGAAGTTGAAGCTGCTGAAAAGCCCAAACGCGACAAGCTTATCCGCCAGGTTTCTGAGGCACTGCGTAACCACTATGAACTGGTCCTGAGCCGCCTGAACAGCATCGCGCTGGTAGAGGCGCAGAATTATACCTGTTGTGGCTGTCACATGCGCCTGCCCCCCCAGTTCTTCAATAATATGCTTAAAAGCAAGAACATCTCTACCTGCCCGCAGTGCAACCGCCTGTTGTATATAGCAGAGGATTGATACGTTCTGTTACAATGAAAAAGGGTCGAAGAAGCACAGGCGATCGCCGGTTTTATTCTCACGAATAGAGCGGGAGGAAAGTCCGGGCTCCACAGGACAGGATGGTTCCTAACGGGAACCGGGGGTGACCTCAGGGATAAGTGCCACAGAAAACAGACCGCCTGTCCCCATGGGTACAGGTAAGGGTGAAACGGTGAGGTAAGAGCTCACCAGTTCCGCCGGTGACGGCGGAAGCTAGGTAAACCCCATCCGGAGCAAGGCCGAATAGAGAAGCGTTTGAGGGCGGTCCGCCCGAGGCTTCCGGGTTGGCTGCTTGAAGCCGTCGGCAACGGCGGCTCTAGAGGAATGATCGCCGCTGCGGTGCTGGCAACAGAGCCGCGGCACAGAACCCGGCTTATGGGCTTCTTCGACCTTTTAATATATACTGCGCCTGCGCGTATCTTAGTGCGACTCGCCTCGGTCAGGCGCACCAACGCGGCTTTTTTATGCTGATATCTGAACGCAACAAACACTGGGAAACCCTGGTTAACCAACTACGGCGCGAGCTAAGCAGCATCGGTGAAGATGAGCGCGAGTGGTTGCAGCAGCGTATTGCTCTGATCCAGAGGCTTCAGCAAGATCTCCATACCTTGTTTTCACAGGCGGGGGGACACGATATTTGCCAAGCCTGCTCTGGGTCATGCTGTGGACATGGGCACAACCACATGACCTTGCTCAATGTCGCCGCGGCCCTATTGGCGCAGCAACTCCCCCAGGCGGATTTCAACAGCACCTGCCCATTTCTGACTCACTCAGGCTGCAGTCTAGATGTATCCGTGCGCCCGTTCAACTGTATAACCTTTATCTGTGAACAGATTGAGGCGCACATGAGTACAGAACAAGTGGCAGAATTCTACCGTATGGAAAAAATTCTACGCGCCCACTACACTGAGGTAGACTGTCGCTATGTAGGCTCCAGCCCGCGCGGCCTCCTAATAGGTGCGCAACGCCTGAACGGCAGTCCCCTATTGGCGCGAAACACATCCTTTTTAGAAAATTGAACTATTTATTAACCCTGCTTACGGATTTTTATCATGGACTTAACCTTTAAACGCAAAAACGGCGAAATCGATACCAAAATTGATGAACTTCTCGAAACGGTAGGAGTGCATCAGCCCAAGATTATCCGCGACATGATAATCAACGCCCTCAAGGCTGGGGTCTCCAACGATTACCCCGCAGACCTGAAGCTGATGCGCACCACCATGAAAGAGATGCGCCTGACCAGTGAGGTATTTGGTCCGTATCGCAGCCGACGTAAGGTGACTATTTTCGGCTCTGCCCGCACACAGTCCAGCGAGCCCATTTACCAAAAATGTGTTGATTTTGCGCGCCTGCTAGTCGAAAACAACTACATGGTTATTACCGGCGGCGGTGGCGGCATCATGGAAGCCGGCAACAAAGGGGCGACCTCGGAAAACTCCTTTGCGGTCAATATTAAACTCCCTTTCGAAGAACACACCAACAAGGTGATGGCTAATAGTGAGCGCACCCTGGTGTATAAATATTTTTTCAACCGCAAGGTCGCCTTTCTCAAGGAGGCGCACGCCATTGCCCTGTTCCCAGGCGGGTTCGGCACTCTGGATGAAGCGATGGAGACCCTGACCCTGATCCAGACTGGCAAAAACCCACCCATGCCGCTAGTTCTCATCGATGATGACGACAGCAATTACTGGGAAGATCTGTTTCAGTTCATGCGCAACATCCTGTTGCCGCGCAACCTGATCTCTGGGGAGGACTTTGGCCTATTTACCATCACCCGCAGCGTGCAGGAGGCTGTCGATGTCATCAACGCCTTCTACCAAGTGTACCATTCCAGCCGCTATGTAGATGGCACCTTGGTGATCCGCCTGAACCAGCAGATAAGTGACGCTCAGATCGCAACCCTGCAGGAGGAGTTTCGCGAATTGATAAAAGAAGGCGGCAGCATTCGAGCCTGCGGCGTGTTTGACCAAGAGCTCGACGAACCGGACCTGTGGGATCTGCCGCGTCTGGCGGTGGATTTCAACCGCCGCAACCACGGTTATCTTTTCGCTCTTATCCGGCGGATCAATTCGTTCTTCAACGCTTAAGGGGCGCCAGATAACGTGCGCCAAATAAAGGGGAGTTTTCCGGATGGGATATAAAAATCTGCAGAGTTGCGTGCGTGATTTAGAGCAACACGGCCAGTTGCGGCGCATCGACACTGAATTGGATCCACATCTTGAAATAGCTGCCATTCAGCGGCGCGTCTACGCTGCCGCAGGCCCAGCCCTGCTGTTCACTAGGGTGCGCGGCTGTGGTTTCCCCATGCTTGGCAACCTGTTCGGCACCCTAGAACGCACCCGCTTCATTTTTCGCGATACGCTGCCAACCATCCAGCGCTTGGTAGAAGCTAAAATCAACCCCAGCGCTGCCCTCAGACGTCCATGGCAGTTCACCCGCACCCCGTTGGGCGCGCTGCACCTGCTGCCCCGCAGCACCAAAAAAGCGCCGGTCCTGGAACAGCGCTGCTCTGTCAGCGCGCTACCCCAACTGGTTTCGTGGCCCGATGACGGGGGCCCATTTATAACCCTGCCTCAGGTCTACACAGAAGACCCACGCACCCCCGGCATGCGCCATTCCAACCTGGGGATGTATCGAGTTCAGCTCGGCGGCAATGCCTACGTGCAGGACAAAGAGGTGGGGATGCACTATCAGATCCACCGCGGCATAGGGGTGCATCACGCCGCAGCCATAGACCAAAACAAGCCGCTGCCGGTAAATGTCTTCGTCGGCGGCGCCCCAAGCATGAGCATCGCCGCAGTAATGCCGCTGCCGGAGGGGATGCCCGAACTTAGCTTTGCCGGCCTGCTCGGTGGACACCGCATCGCCATGACCCGCGGCGATGCACCGCTGCCGTTTCCAGCCGAAGCCGATTTTGTCATCTGTGGCTCCATCGATCCGCAGCGCACTCGACCCGAAGGCCCGTTTGGCGATCACCTCGGCTACTACAGCCTGACCCACGAATTTCCCGTTATGGATGTGCATTGCGTCTACCATCGCAGCGACGCGATCTGGCCTTTCACCAGTGTCGGACGCCCCCCGCAGGAAGATACCAGCTTCGGCACCTTTATCCATGAACTCACCGGAGAGCTGATTCCTACGGTGCTGCCCGGAATAAAGGCGGTACACGCGGTGGATGCAGCCGGAGTACATCCGCTGTTGCTGGCCATCGGTTCTGAGCGTTACACTCCGTTTCAGCGCGTGGAGCGTCCCCAAGAGCTATTGACACAAGCCAACGCCATTCTAGGACAGGGACAACTGTCGCTGGCAAAATATTTATTTATCGCCAACGTGCAGGATGACCCAGCTCTCGATATCCACGACGTTGCCGGATTTTTGCAACACTGTCTGCAGCGCTGCGACTGGCGCTGCGATCTCCATTTCCAAACCTGTACCACCACCGATACCCTCGACTACAGCGGAGATGTCTCAACCAGGGCTCCAAGGTGGTTATCGCTGCCTGTGGCGAGCCTCGGCGTCCGTTGCCGGCGCAGTGCCCGGAAAACCTCGACCTGCCCGCAGGCTTTGACCATCCGGTGGTGCCCATCCCTGGGGTTCTGCTGGTACAGGGGCCAGCCTGCAGTAGCCCCACTTCAAGCCCCACCGACGACCTGAAACGCTTTTGCAATAGCTTATCGGCTCAAGCACCCATCAATGCTTTTCCTCTGGTGGTTTTATGTGATGACAGCGCTTTTGCCAGCGCAACCTTCAACAACTTCGTGTGGACCACCTTCACCCGCTCTGACCCAGCGCGGGATATCTACGGCATTGGCGCCCTCAGTATAGACAAGCACTGGGGCTGCGAAGGCTCACTCGTGCTCGACGCTCGGCGCAAACCGCAGCACGCGCCACCCTTGCTAGAAGATGCGGAAGTGGAAAACAAACTTGATAAACTCGCCTGCAAGGGGGGGCCGCTTCATGGCATTATTTAACCTGCTGGCGCTAACCGCTTTTTTTGAAATGGCCACGGTAAAGTTATGAATTCAATCAGCACTCTATCTGACTTACATATAACCCACGCCATCGGCAACACCCCACTGGTGGAACTCAAGAAACTGAATCCGTATAAGAACGTGCGCATTCTCGCCAAGCTGGAAGGGAGTAATCCCGGCGGTTCGGTCAAAGATCGCCCGGCGTGGTACATGATTAAAAATGCGCTTGCAAGTGGAGAACTTACTCCCGAGCGCACCTTGCTCGAGCCAACCTCCGGCAATACCGGTATCGCCCTAGCCATGATCGGTGCCGCCCTGGGGATCCATGTCAAGTTGGTAATGCCCCCATGTGTAAGTATAGAGCGGCGCGCAGTGTTGGAAGCCTATGGGGCCGAAGTGGTGCTCTCCGCCCACGGTCAGGCAACCGATGGCGCCATCCGCCTGGCACACGAAATTGTGCAGCGCGAGCCAAAGCGCTACTACATGCCTAATCAATACGCCAACCCGAGTAATCCGCAAGCCCACTACGAAACCACCGGCCCAGAGATCTGGCACCAGAGTGGCGCCAATGTGGACGTCTTTATTGCCGGGCTCGGAACGTCTGGCACCATCACAGGGACCGGGCGCTTTCTGAAAGAGAAAAATCCTGCCATCCGCATCATCGGGGTGGAGCCCACCCTTGGTCACAAGGTGCAGGGTTTAAAAAACATGATGGAATCCATCGTGCCGGAGCTGTATCACCCTGAAAACCTTGACGACAAGCTGGTTGTTCAGGATAATGAAGCTTTTAATTGTGCACGGGATCTTGCCATCCATGAAGGGCTGTTTGTCGGAATGTCAAGCGGAGCAGCAGTGGCTGGAGCGCTGCAGCTCGCGGCACACATGAAACACGGCACTATTGTTACCTTGTTGCCAGATCGCGGGGATAGATATCTGAGCACCACTCTATTCCGCTCCACCTGCGCAAAATGTCCACCCTAATCTACATGCAGCACCGCACTAAAGAATACAGATATCCTAATTGCAGCTATACCGTATTTAGCAAAACCTTCAGCTTAACTTTATTGTTAAAAGGGGAAACATCATGCAAACCTGTCAGATTCTAGGCAGTGGACACGCTGTTCCGCATCGGATTCTCACCAATGCAGACCTGGAACAGATGGTTGACACCAGCGATGCGTGGATAATTGAGCGCTCTGGTATCCGCCAACGTCATATTGCCGAGCCTGGCAGTTCCTTGTCAGACTTAGCCGCTGATGCAGTCAAGCAAGCGTTGGAACGCGCCGCCACCTCGGCTGATGAGATAGACCTGATCATTGTTGCTACCGTAAGTGCGGATATGAAATTTCCCGCTATGGCGTGCCTGCTGCAGGAAAAAATTGGCGCCACCAAGGCTGCGGCTTTTGATATCTCCGCAGCGTGCGCAGGGTTTATATATGGGCTCCATTTAGCCAAAAGCTTGATGCAAACCTGTGCATATCAGCGTGTCGTTGTAGTGGCAGCGGAGATGCTCTCCAGCATGGTTAATTGGACGGATCGCAACACCTGCGTGCTCTTTGGAGACGGGGCCGGTGCTGTAGTTCTGGGACCCGCAGAAGGCAACAGCGGAATTCTTAGCACCACTATCCACAGTGATGGTAACCACAGCAAGTTGCTATACAACCCCGCTGGGAGCCAGCATGTTTTGACCCCTGAGGATCTAAATAATAACTTTGCCACCATCAATATGCAGGGACGCGAAGTATTTCGCCATGCCGTCGCCTCTATGACGGCAGCTCTGAACGAAGCGCTGGAATTGGCTGGTCTGAGCGCCGAAGATCTGGATTTTATCATCCCCCACCAGGCCAACAATCGCATTATCGAAGCGATAGCGAAGCGCTTCAAGGTTCCACCTGGAAAGCTAATTGTCAACGTAGAGCGCTTTGGCAACACCTCCGCCGCGTCCATCCCCATTGCCCTTAACGAAGCTATTCAGAACGGCACCATAAAAAAAGGCGCCACCGTGGGGATGACCACGTTCGGCGCTGGTTTGACTTGGGCGGGAGCCGTTATAAAAATATAGCCTCTCGGACCAACCGCACCAACTTAACTGAGCCATTACGAGGTTAGTCCACGCTGGCTCAGTTAAGCTGGATGTAGCTAAATCATTAGCGATAATACGTATAACCATCTAAGGCGGAAGAGAACTGGCGCAGAAACTCCTGACGCTCGCGCAGGGAGATCTGGGCATTTTTCACCCCCGCCTCGGCGCTGGAACGCATTTTTTCAAATAGCTCGTCGGGTTTATAGTGCACATAGCCAAGAACATCGGCGATGGTGTCACCACTGATCTCTTTACGGATATCGAAGCTGCCATCTGCATTGAGACGGATGCTGATCACGTGGGTATCGCCGAAGAGGTTGTGGATATCCCCCAGGGTTTCCTGATACGCCCCTATCATAAACACCCCCAGATAATAGTCTTCCCCCTTCTGCAGTTGATGGAGCGGCAGCGTGCTTTGCTCACCTCCTGCTAGGATGAAACTGTCGAGATTACCGTCACAATCACAGGTAAGGTCTGCAATGATGGCGTTGCGTTCGGGCTTTTGGTGCAAACGCTGCAGCGGTACCACGGGGAATTTCTGCCCGATGGCCCAGGTATCCGGCAGGGATTGAAACACACTCATATTGGCATAATAGATATCCGCCAGACTCTCATGCAGACGCTGAAATTCTTCGGGCGTGAGACCCGAGCCCTCCCCTTGGCGCAACACCTGATGGGCAAGGGTGAGGAACATCTCTTCAGCGGCAGCGCGCGCTTCAAGATTGATCTCCCCTTCCTGAAATGCCTGACGCACCGCATCGCGCTCTTCGAGAGCGCGTGCGTAGAGGGATGCTCCCCCCTGAGAGGCACCCTGAGCTTCAGCGATCAGTTCGCGCAATGGGCGCAACACGGTTGCATACTGCTGCAAGGCAGACTCTGTGACCGCAGAATCGGCTGAATCAAACCGCATTACATCTATAACGTTGAACAGCAGCATACTGGCATGGGCGACTGTCGCCCGTCCCGACTCAGTGACGATATGGGGGTGACTAATTTTCAGCGGATCGAGCACATTCTTAATGCAAACGACCACCGCATCACAGTACTGCTCCATATCATAATCACGCGAGTACTCCTCTCCGTTGCACATCCCACTGTAATCAACCGCAAGACCGCCTCCGACATCGAGATACCCCATGGGTGCCCCCGCTTTTACCAGACTGGCGTAATAGCGGCATGCCTCATTTATTCCAGCCCGAATATCATCCAAGCGTGGGATCTGTGAGCCTAAGTGGCAGTGGAGCAACTCTAGACAATCGAGCATTTTGTGGGCGCGCAGGGTATGCACCATGTTCAACAGTTGGACACTGCTGAGGCCAAAACTGCTACGATCCCCGCTGGTTTCAGTCCACATGCCGCTTACCTTGGCCGACACCTTAATGCGTGCGCCGATGTGCGGACGCACCTTCATGGCGGCACTGCACTCAATAAGAAGATCGAGTTCTTGTGGCGATTCAACCACAAAGAAGCAGCGATACCCGAGTTTATGAGCCCATAACCCGAGGTCGATAAATTCTCGATCCTTATAACCGTTGAGAATCAACAGCCCCTGTCGCGACATATTAGCCAGCGCCAGCACCAATTCTGCCTTACTCCCGGCTTCGAGCCCATGCCCGTACGGAGCACCGAAACGGGTGATCTCTTCAATCACCTGACACTGCTGATTGACCTTTACTGGAAACACCCCACGATACTGGCCGCGGTAATCTCTGGCCTCGATAGCGGCGCGAAAGGTGTTATGCAGATACGCTATGCGTGTATCAAGAAAATTTTCCACGCGCAGCAACACCGGCATAGGATGACCGCGCTGCTCGATACCGGCGATGATCTCTGGCAGCGGGACGGACGTTTCTTCAGCGCCAAAGGCACTTTTGACACACAAGCGCCCTGCGGCATCAATACCAAACAGCCCCATGCCCCAGTTACTGACGCCGTATAGGGCGTCGGAGGCACTGGAACTCCAAGCTGCTTCAGTGGGTACAGAATTCTTGGCGTCCATCATTCGGCGATGTTCTCACGCGCAAAGGTTGGGAGCATGAAGGCTCCGAGGTGGAGGTCTTCGTTGTAATACTTGGTGTAAAAGGTACGCGCGGCGGCACGCTCACGCTTGAAATCTGTGACCGGATGGTATTTTTTGCTCGCAAAGGCGAAGCTCCAGTAGCCGCTGGGATACGTTGGAATAAAAGCCTGATACATCTCCACGATGGGAAAGACCGTCCGCATATTGCGATACATATCCTTCTGAATCTGCGCATGGTAAAAAGGTGATTCACTCTGCGCCACCATGATTCCGTCTGGACGCAGAGCGGAGTGAACAAGGCGGTAAAAATCTTCCTCAAACAATCCAACGGCAGGACCAATGGGGTCGGTGGAATCGACTAGGATCACATCAAAACTGTTCTGGTGGGCACGAATATACGCCAGGCCATCGTCCACGTGCAGAGTAACGCGCGGGTTGGAGCCATCGATATCACACGCCACCTGCGGCAGCAGCTCAATAGACTTTTCGATCACAAGGCCATCAATTTCACACAGTACCGCCTCTTTTACCTGCGGATGTTTCGTGATTTCGCGGATGCTACCACCATCGCCACCGCCGATCACCAGCACGCGCTCTGGGTTCGGGTGCACAAACAGCGCTGGGTGCACTATCATATCGTGGTAGACGAATTCATCCCGCTCGGTGAGCATCACTAGGCCGTCAAGCAACATCATGCGGCCATACTCCAGCGTATCCAGAACATCCAGTTGCTGAAATTCGCTGCTGCCAGAAAATAGCGTCTGCGTCACTCGCATGGTTATACCAACGTTCTCTGAATGTTTTTCCGTGTACCACATATCCATGATTGCAGTTCCCCTTTGCGATGTCTGATTCAGTTCAGCAGCTCAGGCGCAGGCTCGCACCCTTACTTGGCCGTAGTTTCCGTATAACTTACGCGTAGATATTCTCGCTGTGCAGCCTTATACAACTGCGCAAAGAAACTTACCATTGCTTGACTTTTTGAGCAAATTATTGAATGTTCAACAGCATAATTTTATCCATTTTTCACCATTTTACTTTTTTGCAGTTTATAGCGTAGAGGATTATTCAATGCCAGCACAGATGCACACAACCCACGAAGAGGTCCAAAATATCCGCACTGGTTTCATCGGCGGTGGCAATATGGCAGAAGCCATCATCAGGGGTCTGATCGCTTCTGGAGCAGCTCCACAAAATATCATGGTGGCGGAGGTGGCGGAGGCGCGGCGCGATTTCTTACAGCGTGAGTACGGGGTTGAGGTAAGCGAAAAGGCCGCCAGCGTAGTAGAAAAGCACACCCAGGTGGTACTAGCGGTAAAACCTCAGGGGGTAGATAGCGCCCTGCGCCCAGTAGCGGAATGCTTTAGTGCCGAGCACTGCCTGATTTCGATTCTGGCGGGGGTCTCCACCGCACGCTTGGAAGCACTCATCGATGGACAGGTGCGGGTGATCCGTGCGATGCCCAACACCCCAGCGCTTATCGGTGCCGGAGCCGCTGGCATTTGCCGTGGACGCTATGCGACCACAGTGGATGAAGCCTTTGCCCTGCAGTTGTTTGGAGCCGTTGGATGTGTCGAAGTGGTGAGTGAGGCGATGCTCGATGCGGTGACCGGAGTTTCCGGCAGTGGTCCAGCCTACGTGTACATGCTGATTGAAGCGATGGCCGACGGCGGCGTGCTGGAGGGTCTGACCCGCGATACCGCCCTGAGCCTTGCGGCGCATACCGTAGCCGGTGCAGCGCAGATGGTGGCACAAGGGCAGGGACATCCAGCGCTGCTGCGCGAAAAGGTATGCAGCCCAGCGGGCACCACGGTTGCCGCAGTGCACACCCTGGAGCAGGGGAATTTTCGCGCCACGGTGATGGATGCTGTTGGCGCTGCAACCAAGCGCGCACGCGAACTGGGTTAGCCTTTGTCGGCTGGGTGCGGCTAAACTACTAACCACGATTCAACCCTCCTGCGTTTTGCTCTAGTCTGCGCCTGCTTAGCTTTCTTCCGATTCTTCCTGGCCAACCGGTTGCATCTCTGCGGCATTAACCTCAAGGGGGGAGAACTCGTTAAAACTCAGGATCCCATTTAACACATCGGGAATGATGGATAAGGGCCCGTACTGATCCAACCTGATCTGTTCATGCGCATTTTCAAGGTGGATTTCAACCTTTTCCTTAATAAGGCGGTGCACATTTATCTTGGGGTTGCTCTCGTGCTCTGTCATGACAAAGCTGCTGAGCTCAGCGCGCACATTCTTATCCATCTGTTCGAGAATCTCCAGACGCTCAAGGAGAATCTCCAGGCGTTTGCTGTGTGCGCTGTTCTCGCTCGCAGCTGCCTTTTGTTCCAGCGGACCGACGCAGCGCCGAATAAATTCATTCTGCTTTTTTATGCTCCGCTTTTGCGCTTTTAAAAACGCTAGCCGATCACCCTCGGGGAAATAGACTCCAGAAGTCAGGAGGGTTGGCGCGCCAGCGGCAGCGCCAATTATTTTGGCCTCGATCCCCTTGAGGGCAATATACTCCCCGCTGCTGATCTGCCCATTTTTTACCATAATCATTCCAGCACTTTTAACCGTGCTGTTGCGAATTTCATTAGCTACGATCACATCGCCCATACACTCGATATGTGCACCATTGATGTAGCGCGCCTCTAGGTTCCCTGCACACTTAACATAGGTATCGTACTGCCCGGAGATCCCACCAACACTGATATCGCCCCCCGACTTAAGATAGCAGGAGCCAACGGTCCCCTTCACGGTGATGTCTTTATCGGAGCTAATATCGAAATCATCAAGGACATCGCCGCTTATATTGACATTACCGGGGAAGCTAATGTTGCCCACATGCAGATCCACATCACCGTGAATATTGTAGTCTTCACTTACGGATATGGTCCCGTCGCTAAATTCAGCCCGCCCAGAGATGTCCGACACCACCTCATTGGCGTCATTGAGATGCACCCCTGCACCCATCCTTACATTGGCCGGGGTACCCGGCTCCCCCTTCAGGGTTCGCCCAGTAACCGTGACTGAGTCATTCCCCGGCTGCGGCGGATGCAGCATCGCCACCTTTTGGAGGGGCTGGATGCAGGTAAACAAATCGAGGGTATACAGGTCGATTCTGCCATGTTCATCTTCGACAAATTCCTGCATCCCGTCTAGACCGGCGCCCAGGCGCACTTTGAGCTCAAGCCAACCATCTGCGCCCGGGGTTGCTGGCTCAGTGTGAGCCACCGCGACATGTTCAACCATCTTCCCTTCACAGGCCAGAACACACAACCGCTTGATCTGCGCCATATCGATCCCCTCGGTGATCCTGGCATCCTTCATACGCGTGATAATCTGATCTGGTTCAATCAAGCCTTCACCGGCATTTTTGGGCGCAACACTGGCCAGGCACTGCATTTCATCTGCAGACAGCACCAACTGCAGGGTCCAAGCGTCTGTCTCCTCTAAATGGACAATCTCTCCATCGACCGGAGTAAACGAGGTCTGCGGTACGGTTTGTTCCTGAGGCTCAGGAGTATTTTTCTTCCTGTCTGGCATAGACATTTTCCCGCTAAAGAATCGTTATCCACGTAGACCCGTTGCCTGAAACTGAATCTAACCGGAGGCCGAAGAAGTCCCCCTCTGGAGATCTCTTCAACACTGTAACCTTAAACATGTAATTTCTTTCTTACGCGCCAAACCGTGAGCTCAACGGGCTATTCTCAGCCTCATGAAATAGCTCAGAATGGCCATAGAGTATACAGTTGCGTACTGGTATCGACAACAACGGCGCCTTCTATTAGTGTTTCGCGCATTAATTTAATCTACTTACTTAGTATGGTTTATTTTTTAGCCCCATTGGCGTTATGCAAAAATGCAGTAAAATCCTCTGCGCTCAAAGGTTTACTATACAAAAAACCTTGTGCAGCGAAACATGAAGCCTCTAGCAGAAAATCCTGCTGGGCTACGTTTTCGACCCCTTCCGCAATTACATTGAGATTAAGCTGATGGGCAAGATTAATAATAGCGCGCGGGATGGTGTCTGCCCCCTGCTCCATCGCTTCGCCGATGTTGTTCACAAATGAGCGATCAATTTTGAGTTTATTGATGGGGAAACGGTGCAGATGTCCAAGGGATGAATATCCGGTACCAAAATCATCGATAGAGAGGGAGACCCCCCCCCGACTAAGGCGGCGCATTTGCGATATGGCCAGGGCGGTGTCGCGCATCAGAGAGGTTTCGGTTATTTCGACTTCGAGGGTTTTGGGGCTAAGTTTATGCTGCGCCATCGTGTGCAAAATATTTGCGGCTAAATGGTTGTTCTGCAATTGTAGGGGAGAAACGTTGACCGCGATGGTTAGGTCCGCATAACCCTGCCGTTGCCATATGCTGACCTGACTGCATGCTTCATCGAGAACCCAAGCGCCGATTTCATGAATCGCGCCAATCTCTTCGGCTAACTCAATAAATTCAACCGGAGGCACCATCCCCCGCTCTGGATGGTGCCAGCGCAACAGGGCTTCGCATCCAAGAACTCGACCATTACGCATATCGACCTGGGGCTGATAGTGTAGTATCAATTCGTGTCGCTCCACGGCGCGGCGCAGAGCCCCTTCTAGACTCAGGCGCTGTCTGGCGCGCTGATGCATATCTGAAGTAAAGAACTGATAGCAGTTACGCCCGCGCTCTTTGGCGCGATACATAGCCGTATCCGCGTAGCGAATCAACTGGTCTACATCGTTGCCATCATCTGGTGCGACGCTAATTCCAATGCTGACGGTGGCACTGATTTCAAATCCTTCGATATTGACCGGTTCACCGATACTCTCCACCACCCGGTCCACCACCGCAACTATATCTGAAGTGGTTTTGACACCCTCAATCTGCAGCAAGAACTCATCAGAGCCAAAACGCGACACCAAGGCGTTTTCGCGCAGCACCTTGGTGATACGTCCGGCAAATAGAAGCAGCACCTGATCTCCCACCATATGGCCTAGGGTGTCGTTGATATTTTTGAACAAATCCAAGTCGATGAAGAGCAGCGCCACCTGGGTATTGTTTCGGCTAGCGCGATCGATGGCGGCGCGCAGGCGCTCTGTGGCCAGAGCCCGGTTAGGCAGGCCGGTAAGGTCGTCGTAATATGCACGTCGATGCAAACGCACCTGGGCCTCACGGCGCTCGCTAATGTCGCGAATAATGGCCTGCAACATCCGCTGCTCGCCAGTATTGACCCACCCCGCGCTGACCTCCACTGGGATTACGCTCGAATCGGCGCAGATATGGTTACACTCAAGATTTATCCCATCGCCGCTATCAAGTTGCAAAAGCATGGCCGTCCACTCGGAAGGCTCCACATCACACAGCTCACGCATATGCATGGACCTGAGTTTTTCAATACTGTGGCCATAGGTGTTTAGAGCACGCTCGTTGGCATCGACGATGGCGCCATCTTCATTGCACAGCAAGATAATGTCGTTGGCATAACGACTGATGTTGTCAAATCGCTGTGACAACGTATGGTGTTCGCGGTCGCGCAGGAGAATATGGGTGCGATAGTGATGTGCATACTGGCTCCATCTCATCCACAGAATAAGCCCCACCATGAGGGCCATACCCCCCCCTGCCCCACAGAGATATGCAGCCGTGCGTTTCAGGGGGGCCAGAACTTCGCGCTGATCTATTTTTGTCACTAGAATCCACGGGGTATCCGCAACCGGAGCTACCCACGCAAAAATCTGCGCATCTTTGTAATCTTGACCCACGATAAAGCCTTCGTGCCCGGCCTTAACCAAATTGCCAATCACAGGCTTATTCTCTGCTGGCACTGTCGGCAGAAGAGAGCTTTTTGCGAGAAACTTTGGCCTGCTCAAGCGGATAATCGCGTCACCATGGCGCCGAATAAGCACGGCCTCAGCGGTCTCATGCGGCAAGGGCCAGGTCTCCAGAAGTGGCATAAGGAATACTTCTGGACTTATGATAAACACCATCAAGGCTGAAAACGTATGCTGTCCGTATTTCAGCTCAAGGGGCAGGAACAGATTCATGTGCTGATGGGTTGCTTCCGTTGCATTTTTAGGGAGGTAGATGGATGAAAACAGTGGCTCACGCCGTTGAAGGCTGAGACGAACATCCTCGGCGTCAATATCCGTGGGAGCAGGAGAGAGGTGATTCTCGTCCGCGGATATATCCATCCACGCGAGGGGAGTTCCACGGTCATCCGTCACAATCGCGGCGTGGTACTCTAGGTTCTGTTTCAAGGATTGCAGGACCCTTCTAACCTTGGCACCGGCATCTTGTGCATCCACAGATGCAATCCCCGCATGAGCCGCCAGTAAGCGCCCTGTATTAGAACGTAAGATATAATTATCTGCGTGGGTGCGTGCCATGGTTATGTGCTGGTTACGCCAGTAGGCAATCTGCTGGCTGTAGAGCGCATGCACCACTTGCAAATTTTCCTTGGCGGTGTCGATTTCAATGCGGCGTTGGTGGCGGTAAAGCATAACCCCCACAACTATGATCAGAGCGCAAAACACACAAAAAGCCACGCAAGCTAGGCGTATACTACTGCGCAAGTTGGTTTCGGTTTCCTGCATTTCTCTAATCCCGCTGAGGGCAAAAGTCCATATTTAACATGCGCCACAGAGAAAAGAGGGCATCTGCACCCCGCTATCCCGGCGACAAATCTCTTTATGAAGGTACAATTTAACATTAATCTAGCGGCTGCGTCTAGATGCTATGCTCAGACTGTAGCTGAATTTCTCCCACGTTGCCAGCGCAGGAAAAGCCCTTCAG
The DNA here is from genome assembly GCA_028685815.1 of Desulfuromonas sp. Lineage (GTDB taxonomy): Bacteria > Desulfobacterota > Desulfuromonadia > Desulfuromonadales > Desulfuromonadaceae > JAIVHC01. The sequence continues at coordinate 12,705 of JAQUDG010000018.1, read as the reverse complement.
CGCACTCACTGCTAATCAGCAGAAAAATAGCCAGCCCTATTCCCGACACCGCCGGAGCCACCAGTGGCAGAAACATCCAGCACACCAGTAGATAGACAAACTTCAATATCGTCGCCTGCCCCAGCACCAAGGTCTGGCCGCTGCCGGTGAAGTGAGCCCGCAGAATATTGGTGGCGCCGTAAAACAGCGGGAAAACCGCACACCAAGCCATCGGTGCCACAATGTACAAGCGCAAATCATCGGCTATCCCCAGCACCTGCTTCAGAATGAGATCATTCAGCGGAAAGGCCAGAAGCAGCACCAACACCGCCATCACCACACACGTGTAGTAAAAAAACCGTACCAACATTTCATAGTCCGCAGCGCTATCCACCATGGCGAGGTAGACCTGCTGCAGGTTGCGCATGGGGCCGGCGAGCATAAACATTATAGCTCGAATCACCCCAAAGGCCGCCAACGCCAGAGTGGCATCGGGCAAGCGACTGATGATGGCGCTGATCACCACTGGGATGGTTTGCTGCAGGCCGGAAGAAAGTGCCACCGGCAGGGCGAAGCACAGCACCTTCAGTGGGGTCTTTTCGAGATCTGTCGCCAGATTATCCTTGCGTCCCGGCACAGTACCGCGATTGCGATACGCCATCGCCCCCATCACCACACTCTCTACCGCCACACATGCCACCAGGGCAAAAGCACCGAGCTGAGCTCCGTCGAACCAGCGCCTACCCCACACAATAAACCCCAGCAGGGCTGCTACGCGCACTCCGGTGGCGATGGAAACCAAGATGGTGCGGTGCGAGCGGATCACTAGTCCCTGAAAGAGTCCACGAAAACCGGTAAAAAACGGGAGCAGCGCCATCAGCGCAATCGCCTCTCTGGCCGAGTGCGCAACGTCGGCTTCAACCCCGAGCACCGTGAGCAACAGAAAATCTCCAAACCAAGTATAAGCGATGAGGTTCAGCATTAGCGAGACGAACAGGGCGATGATAACCACAAAGATTATCATACTGCGAAACGAGCGGGGACCACACACCACCGCAAGAGTGATAGTGTGATTTTGATATGATGGCGAAGCAAACAGCAGATGCACCACCATCGCCACCGAAAATGACGCGAGGGCAAGAACGTAGTCATCCAACCGCGCCATAAAACTATTGATGATAGAGTGCGACACGCTCATAAGTTGAACGTTTAGAACCAGCGGGAGGAAAAATAGGCTGATCCGTTTCATGCTCAACTGCGGTTGGGTTGCTGGCAAAGTATTCATCGCCAACCCTGGCTGTGCGTAAACCACCTACGCATCATACCCCGCCTCCGAACAGGCCCAGCCCGAAGAGATCCACCATCCAGGCCCACAATCCTGCCTCTTCAATCTTAAAGTACAGCACTATGGCCACTGCCAGCGGAGATACGTAGCGAATCAGCCAGTGCCATACCGGATAAACCCAGGGCGCGCCTCCGGCTACCAGCTCTTCCTTTTCGGCACCCCCCCGCCAGAACCAACCAACGTAGAGAGCAATGAGCAACCCAGCGATGGGGAGCAAATAGTTGGAGGAGATCAAGTCGACGGAATCAAAAAAGTTGCGCTCACCGATAAAGGTAATATCAGCCATGACGTTGCAGGAAAGCGCCGTCGGAATCCCCACCGCGAATGCCAGCGCTCCAATGGTTAGAGTCGCTTTTTCGCGTGACCAACAGCGTTCATCAATAAAATAGGCGATCTGGGCTTCAATTAGCGAGATATTGCTGCTCAGGGCAGCAAAAGCTAGGAGCAGAAAAAACATGATGGAGAGCACATGCCCTCCAGGGACTTGAGAGAACACCACCGGTATCGTCTGGAAAATCAGGCCCGGCCCGGCTCCTGCCTCTAGCCCTACGGAAAACACAATGGGGAAGATTGCCAGCCCCGCCATCAGAGCGATCATGGTGTCAAGGAAAGCCACTCGAATACTGGCGCCAAACAGGTTTTCGTCACGATTTAGATAGGAGCCATAAGTGATCATAGCTGCCATCCCCAGCGACAGGGTGAAAAATGCGTGCCCCATGGCTTCAAGGACAGAGCTAGGAGTTAATTGCGCGAAATCGGGGCGGAACATGAACACAAAGCCTTGGCGTGCGCCAGAGCTGAGCATGCCGTTGATGAGCAGCAAGGTGAGAAGCACCAGCAGAAGCGGCATCAGGATTTTGCTCCAGCGCTCTATCCCCTTTTGCACCCCGCCAACAACCACCCCCATGCATAGCAGCATAAAGATCAGGTGCCAAAATGACTGGCGACCGCCATCGGCGAGCAACCCAGCGAACATCCCTTCGATGGCAGCAGCGGATTCACCTTTGAAGCTGCCCATTGTAGCGCGAAAAACATAATCGATGGTCCAACCTGCCACCACCGAATAGTAGGAGCTGATGATAAACGCTGCCGCAATGCTGATCCAGCCCGGACTATGCCACCAACGGCGCTTGGGTTCGAGGAGCACAAACGCCCCCACTGCATCTCTGCGCGTATGCCGTCCAATCATCAGTTCCGCCATCATGATGGGTAGCCCCACAATGGCGATACACACTAGGTACACCAGTACAAATGCGCCGCCGCCGTTTGCCCCAGTGATGTACGGGAACTTCCATATATTGCCAAGCCCAACGGCACTCCCCGCGGCCGCCAGTACAAACCCCATACGCGAAGCCCAAAGGGCGCGGGAAGGTGAGCACCCATTTCGCTCAGTCATTATACCTCGCGTTCCCCAAAGATCGCACTACCCACCCGCACTAGGGTCGCCCCCTCTTCAATGGCGACTTCAAAATCGTGGCTCATTCCCATCGAGAGCGTATCCATCGAGACCCCCGGCAAATGTAGCGCTGCAAGTTGTTCAGACAATTCACGTAACTGACGAAACCAAGGGCGCACATCTTCAGGATCTTCGGCATAAGGAGGCAGGGTCATCAATCCCCGCAGACGGACATGGGACAGGGTAGCTAGTTGTTCTGCTAGTTGCTGTACCTTGTCCGGGGCAACGCCGGCTTTGCTTTGTTCTCCGGCCAGATTAACTTGAATCAGAACATCAATTCTGGCGTCAAGTTTGCGCCACTGTTTGTTGAGCTCCTGCGCTAGGCTGAAGCGATCCACCGCATGGATCATCGCCACCTGTCCGCGCAGATATTTAACCTTATTAGACTGCAATGCGCCTATAAAATGCCAGCTAACCTGCCTCTTGACTTCAGGGCTTTTATCACAGAGCTCCTGTACATAGCTCTCCCCGAACAGGCGTTGTCCGGTTTGTGCTGCAATATCAATTGTACGCGCGGATTTTTTCTTCGAGACCGCAATCAGCTCCACCTCTGCCGGATTGCGCCCACTGCGAACACAGGCGGCATCCATGCGTTGTCGAATGTGATTCAGGCGCTGAGCCATAGACATTTCATTTGTAGAAGTTTCCATCTTCGTCTCCGCCTGATTTATCCAATTAAAGTAGGGGCGGAATCTATTTCCGCCCGCTCCTCGAGATCGCAGGTCCTATCGATGCGGGTCGATATGGAATCGGCCCCTACCTAAAGTATTTAACAAAGAGTCGGCGCGCCATCCCCTCCGGCAGCTCCCGAAACACAAACATATTACGTGGCGTCAAACATCCGATGCGCCCCCAGCTCTTCCAAATCCATGAGTAATTCACTCAGGGGCAGCCCCACCACGCTAGTATAACTACCGTTGATGGCGCTAACCATGAAAGCGCCCAAGCCCTGGATCGCATAAGCACCGGCCTTATCTGCCGGTTCACCCGAAGCAATGTACCCCTCAATCTCGTGCTCTGTCAACGCGCGCACCTGAACCTCGGTGCTAACACAACACTGTTTCCAACCCTTATTCTGTCCGTCGTAGATTGCATAGGCCGAGAGCACTTCGTGGGTGGTGCCGGAAAGACGCCGCAGCATTTGTGCAGCAAGGGTGTCATCCTCAGGCTTGCCCATGATGACACCGCCACACACCACGATGGTGTCACTGCCGATAAACCAACGCCCAGAAGTAGGATGGCGCTGCGCCACCTCCAGCGCCTTATCGCGGCTAAGACGCACCACAAAGGCCTCGGGTGTTTCCGTACCGTGTGCCTGCTCATCCACATCTGCAGGAATCACCTGAAAACGCACCCCCATGCGCTGGAGCATTTCGCGCCGCCGTGGAGATGCCGAAGCCAGTACAATTCCACTTCTTTCCTTGCATTCACTACTCATTGGTTTCTTCCTCGGTGGGATGGCTCTCTTCCATTTTCATCGGCGTATTTTGCACCCGTATCCCCACGCTCTGCAGCCACTCTTCCCAGGCCTGCAGCGCTCGCTGTGCTTGCGCCAGTCGCCGCAGGGCCCGTTTCATCCTCGACACCTCCAGCGGTGGAAACAGTCCGTAGTTCACATTGCTGGGCTGAAAGTGCTGTGGATCGCTGTGGCGCAGGTGACCAAGGATGGCGCCACAGGCGGTGGTTTCCGGCGGCAAAGGGAGGCTTTCGCCGCGCACATAGGCGCTGGCCAGCAGACCAGCGACAAAACCGCATGCGGCAGATTCTACATAACCTTCTACCCCGGTTATCTGCCCAGCAAAGAAGATGCGCGGATCATCGTTGAGCTGCAAGGACGGGCTCAGACAGCGGGGCGCATTGATGAATGTATTGCGATGCACACTCCCTAGACGGCTAAATTCAGCGTGCTCGAGCGCAGGGATGGTGCGGAAGATGCGCTTCTGTTCCGGATAGGTAAGCTTGGTCTGAAAACCCACTAGATTGTAGTGCGTAGCAGCACGATTATCTTGGCGTAACTGCACCACCGCATAAGGCTCATATCCAGTGCGGGGATCGGGCAGACCCACTGGCTTCAGCGGGCCAAAAGCCAAGGTACGTTCACCGCGCCGCGCCATTTCCTCGATGGGCATACAACCCTCGAAGTGAAGCATGTTCTCAAAGTTGCGCGCTTCCACTTTATCCGCCGCCAGTAGCTCAGCCACAAACGTCTCATACTGCTCTTTATTCATAGGGCAGTTGAGGTAGTCCGCTGTCCCCTTATCGTAGCGCGAGGCGCGCCAAGCCACCGAAAAATCGATGGAGTTGACGCTGATAACCGGGGCAATGGCATCATAAAAATACAGATCTTCTGCTGACGTAAGCTGCGCGATCTGCTCCGCCAGCGCATCTGAAGTCAATGGACCGGTAGCCACAATAACCACACCGGTTTCAGGGAGGCGGAGAACCTCGATGCGTTCTAGCTCGATCAGTGGGTGTTCCTGAATGGCGCGGGTAATAAACGCGCTGAAGGCCGCCCGATCTACCGCGAGGGCTCCACCCGCAGGAACTGCCGTTGCATCAGCTGCCTGCATAAACAATGCTCCGGCGCGGCGCAATTCCTCCTTCATGCAGCCGACGGCGTTACCCATCCCCGCCCCGCGCAAGCTGTTGGAACACACCAACTCCGCCAGAGTTTCGAGCTCATGCGCTGGGGAGTAGCGCAGCGGCTTCATTTCCAGCAACCTTACCTGCACCCCACGCTGCGCTGCCTGCCATGCGGCCTCACATCCGGCCAGTCCCGCGCCGATGATGGTCAGCTGCGGGGATATTTTTTTGGAACTCTGCTCCTGCATATCTTTTGCATCCCGTCTGGTTGCTTACTTTTACTCAGGTATAACGCAAAGGGGCCATGCCACTATATGTGCAGCACGGCCCCGCTGGAATTTCGCTTATATTCTTGTTTGCTGATCTTGGCTGCTGGTGCTGTTTGCTCTATTCCTCATCACCAGCAGATGATGGTTCTGTTGCGGTTACGCTAGAAGTTTTTTTGGCCACCTTCTTTTTAACCGCCGGCTTCGGGGCGGCTGGCTTTTCTTCTCCTTCAGCTTTGGTAGTCGCTTTTTTAACTGCCGGCTTTTTAACTGCCGACTTTTTTGCTGCTGCCGTTTCTACTGTCGCCTTTTTGGCGGCGGGTTTTTTTGCTGCCGGTTTTTTGGCGGCGGTGGCCTTCTTTTCCGGCTCCACCAGCACCTGCACGAAGTCACATTCTTTCTGCGCGCACTTGCGCACCGTACCATCACGCTTGGTGGTCTTCTCTACCGTCAGCGGAAAACCGCAGGTGGGGCAAGGCTGCTCTAGTGGCATATCCCACAGGGCGTATTTACACTTGGGATAGCGATTACAGGAGTAGAATATTTTACCGTAGCGACTCTTCTTCTCCATCAGCTCGCCATCATCGCAGTCGGGACACTTGATTCCAAGAGCTTTAGGCTTCACCAGCGGCTGAATATTTTTGCAGTCGGGATAGCCACTGCAGGCCAGAAATTTGCCATAGCGCCCCATTTTGATCACCATCGGCGCGCTACATTTGTCACATTTTTCGTCAGTGACTTCGGGCTCTTCTCTGGCGCTACCATCCAAAGGCTCGGTATGACGGCAGTCAGGGAATCCACTGCAGGCCAGGAACTTCCCGCTCCGCCCTAACTTTACCACTAACGCCTTGTCACATTCAGGACAGATCTTGTCTGTCTCCTCCGTGGTAACATCAGCCTTGCTGATTGAGGCATCCTTCTCCTTAAGCAGGGTAACGAAAGGATCCCAGAATGATTTGAGCAAGGGCTTCCACTGCTGCTCCCCGCGCGATACCGCATCCAGATCTTCTTCAAATTTGGCGGTAAAATCGTAGTCCACATATTTACTAAAGTGATTGGAAAGCAGATCACTGACCACCAACCCCACATCCTCAGCGTAAAAGGCGCGTTTTTCCATCCGCACATAGCGCCGGGTCACTAGGGTGTTCATGATGGACGCATAGGTAGAAGGGCGCCCGATGCCGTAAGCTTCGAGGGTTTTTACCAAACTCGCCTCTGTATAGCGCGGGGGTGGCTGGGTGAAGTGCTGATTGGGGAGCACCTCGCTGCACTGGATTACTTCATTTTCTTCCAGTGGCGGCAGCATCCCCTCCGGCTCTTCGTCCGTCTCTATATCAGTGCCCTCGATGTAGAGCTTCATGAAGCCGGGGAAACGCAGCACCTGCCCAGTAGCGCGGAAGGTATAGACGTGCCCATCCCCCTCCTCTGCCAGGGTGGAGATATCCACCGTGGTAGCATCAAGACGAGCCATGGCCATCTGTGAAGCAAGGGTACGCTGCCACACCAGGCGGTAAAGTTTATATTGATCGGAGCTCAGGCTCCCCTTAATTTTATCCGGATGATTCGCCAGAGAGGTGGGGCGCACCGCCTCATGCGCTTCCTGCGCATTCTTAGCCTTATTCTTGAAATACCGGGGCTTGCTCAGGGCGTATTCTTCCCCGAACATAGCGGTAATCTGCTCACGCGCTTCAGTCAGCGCTATCTCCGACAGCGCCACCGAGTCGGTACGCATGTAGGTAATAAGCCCCTCGGCGCCGGAACCGATGTCAATCCCCTCGTAGAGCTTTTGCGCCACGCTCATGGTCTTACGCGCGGAAAAGCCCAACTTGCGGCTGGCCTCCTGCTGCAGGGTACTGGTGGTGAACGGCGGCGCAGGCGAGCGCTTCTTCTCCTTGCACTGCACCGAACCAACCTTGAGCGCACGCGCGGTGATGGCGTCTACATATTCCTTGGCCTGTTCTGCGGTGCTAATATCAAACTTTTTAAGTTTCTTCTCATCCACCGAATACAGGTAGGCATTAAAGTTCTTCTCCTGCTGGCTGAGCAGAGAAGCATCGATGCTCCAGTACTCTCTGGGCTTGAACTCTCCGATCTCTTTCTCGCGCTCACAGACTAGGCGTAACGCTACCGACTGCACCCGCCCTGCGGAGAGCCCGTAGCGGATTTTTTTCCACAAAAATGGGGACAGGGTGAAGCCATACAGGTAATCAAGGATGGAGCGCGCCTGCTGAGCGTTAACCAGATTGGTGGCTATTTTATGGGGCTTGGCCACCGCTTCGAGGATAGCCGACTTGGTGATCTCGTGAAAGGTAACCCGCTTGACTACAGGTTTCTTGCTCGATTCGGGAATATTCAGCGCCTGGAGCAAGTGCCAAGCGATCGCCTCCCCCTCACGGTCGAGGTCAGTGGCGAGGATCAGTTCATCGCACTTTGCCACCTCACGCTTCAGCGCCTCTATGTGTTTTTCACTCTCGGGCAGAATCTGATATTTAGGTACAAATCCGGCGTCTACATCAACCGAACCCGGTTTGCTCGGCAGAGCGCGCACGTGTCCGTATGAGGCCAGAACCTTGTAATCTTTGCCCAGAAATTTTTCGATGGTTTTGGATTTAGCTGGTGATTCCACTATTACCAGTGAGCGTGCCATGGTGTTCCTTGCGTAAGATATCGGTAGTGCAGATATAAAAAAGGCTGCAGAGTTGCAGCCGAGCGATCAACTTAATGATAGAGTTTGTACCAGTCTTCTGCTGCGATGCAGTCAATCTGGCGCTTACCGTGCTGATTTTCAGCAAACATGGCCATTGTCACCATGTGTTTTATGTCGCGAAGACTCAGCATGTCCCGCTCATGATAGCAGGCGCGCAGAATAACCTCTTCGGCCAACTCCGTGCTGATAAGTCCCTGCTGTAACAGGCGGACGAGATAACCGCGCGCGCGCTTGCTCAGCAGCTTCTCTTCCTGCGGCGCAAACACCCGCAGCGGTGCAGGGGCGGCCTCTACATGCAGACCTTCATCCGGCTCCAGGGTAACGGCATCTATCCACCCAAAGGCTGCTTCTATTTCATCCTGACGAAATCCGGCTGAGAGCAGACTTTCGACAATCTGCTCTTCGCTGGAAAAATCGTCGTCGCTTAAAAAGCTGGTGGCGATGATCCCGACGATGCGCAAAATGCGTTCGCTTACAACAGTCATAAACCTCTGTCAGTCATAAACCTCTGCAGGTAGAAAATGTCTGTAATTCTAAGGTGTCAGGTGCGGATGTAGCGCCCTCCAGGCAGGGCAGTTATGCACCCGTGCAGCTCCAAGTGCAGAACGATAGACGAAACATCCATGGGTGTCAAGCCACTTTCCCCGGCGATTTCATCTAGGTGCAAGGGGTCAGAACCCAGCAGGGTATAGACCTTTTTCTCCGCAGAATTAAGGCTATCAAGCAACGCATCCAACACAATTGCTGTGGCGCTGATTCTTTTATTCTGTTCTGACACACCTTCTGATGCAACCGCAGACGGCGCAAACAAGGAGCGCTGTTCAGGCATCGAGGTGGCGCTTGAAGGCAAGGCAACGCCAGAGGAGTGCGGATAGCGCGCGTACGCATCGAGCACATCCTGGACACACGTAACCATCGTAGCTCCGTCCTTAAGCAGTTGCAGGGTGCCACCGCTGGCAGGACTGTACACCGAACCGGGCACAGCAAACACATCGCGCCCATGTTCTAAGGCAAAATCCGCGGTTATCAGGGAACCGCTGCGCGCAGCAGCCTCGACCACGACAACCCCAAGACTAAGGGCGCTGATGATGCGATTGCGCCCCGGGAAATGATGTGCCATGGGTTCGCACCCCGGGGGATATTCGGAGATAAGGGTTCCACACGTGCTAATGGCCTCATATAAATAGGCGTTGGAGCGCGGGTAGACCACATCGATGCCGCCGCCGAGCACCCCCATAGCCACGTTACCATCAGTGCTATCTGCGTCAGCAGCACTATCCGGCCTCGAAACACTGAGTGCCCCTTCGTGGGCGGCGCCATCAATTCCACTCGCCAGACCACTGACCACACAGAAACCGGCGCGCACCAACCCCGCACCGAGCTCCTTGGCCATCCGTTTCCCATCCCGGGTAGCGCGACGCGAACCCACAATAGCGATACACGGGCGCGTGCTGAATTCGCCTCGAATATACAGCAGCGCCGGCGGGTCACTGATTTGGCGCAGCTCGTGCGGGTATGCAGGGTCAGTCAGGCTAAGTAACCTGATCTCGTTCTGCTGTATATAAGTAGCCGCCCGAAGTACCATTGGGTCGTCCGCAGGGAGCAGGGTCTCAAAACGCGGAGCACTAATCTTGGCCTGCTGCTGCCAATGAGTGCGCGGGTGTTCAACAATAGCCGCTGGAGACGGGTAATACCCCAGCAGCTTTATCAGGGTAGCGCGCCCGAGTCCGGGGGTCAGATTGAGACGCAGCAACGCAAGTTGATCGGCAGTTATGTCAGGCTTTCGCATCCTTTGCATATGTCTGCTTAATCTGCCCCTGTATTGTTGTAGTTAATCTGCTAGGCGCCTCTGCCAGCACCATCTCTGCTGCGCCCATCCTGCTTGTCTAGCACTATTCTATCTCGGTATAAACCATATCTCCGCGCACTACCGGCTCTGTCCCCTTGAGTAGCAGCGCTGCGGATGTCGCTGCACCGGTTTTCACCACCACAGCCCGCCCTAAAAGAGTGTCAGGTAAGGTCACATTTTTGGTTTGCAACGCGTGTTTACTCGCAGCACGGGGGCGTACAATGGTGAGCATGTTCCCCACTTCTAAGCCGGTATTTTCCCCCATATCTACATAGAAAATATCTCCCTGAGCCAGCGAAAGCTGACCCTGCTGCCCAGTAATTACGCTGCCGCTATGCACTGCAGCGGCGCGACGCAGAACGATGTCTTGCTGCGGCTCTGTGCGCGAAAGAAGGACATTCCCCCGTTCTATCTCCTGCCTAACCTTGGTTATAACCCCGGAATAAACCTGAGCATGGGCTCCTTCGAGTTCGAGAGTCCCCACCCAGATGGTCTTGTGCCCAAGCTTCGCACCCGTACGCGGGTGGGTAACAACCTCACTCAATTTAAACAAGTCGTAGATGCTGCCGAGCTGGGTTTGATCGCCCTTCATCTGCACAAAAACGCTGTCCCCTTTGGTCATAAGGATGCGATTATCGACCGTATCCACGATCATGCCGCTATCCTGCAGTTCTGCCTCGCTGATGAAGCCGTGCAGGTCAGCATTGGTGGGTATGCTGATCTCCTCCTGCGGCACTGGGAGTTCCCCCATTGCTTCCATATCCGCCGCTACCGGCGCTTCTGTCCCTGCAGGATAATTGGGGTGTAGTTCTATACGCCCATCATAAATTGCGACTTTTTGTCCTGGATATATGACGTGAGGATTGCGAATAAAGGGATTATTGGCCCATAGATTTGGCCAGTACCAAGGGTCGGTTATGAACCGCTCGGAGATCCCCCACAGGGTGTCTCCTTTTTTAATAGTATAGATATATGGGGCCTTGGGTGGAGTCGCTGTCGCAGTTCTTTGCTCTGCGGCCTGTACGTCAGGAAGCGTCATGCACGCAATGGCAGGCAACAAAACCAAGCAGGCCGCCTTTTTAATTACTTTAAGTATATCCATTCTTGCATTCTCCTTTTAGTTTAAACGCCCGGAATTAAGGACGGTCGCCGCCTGCGTTGCTGCTTCGGTTTTGGGATAGTTGCGTTGCACATCTTCAAGGATGGTGCGCGCCCCCAGCTTATCTCCCTGTTGCAGCAGGATGACTCCCTGCTTTAAACGCGCAAAAGGCACCTTGGAGCCGTGGGGATCAAACTCGATTACAGCGGCAAACGCTTTCTGCGCTTCAGGATAAAGCCCCTGGGCTAAACTAGCTTCTCCCTGCCAGAAGCGTGCGTTGGCTACATAGTCATTGTCGGGGAAAGAGGTGGCGAAGGTCTCAAACAGTTCCTGCGCCTGAGCGTGTTTACCTGTGGTGTAGGCCGCAAACGCCCTGCGGTATATTTCCGTCGGGGTCTGCGTCTTTGCTAGTGTCCCTGCAGCATCAGCAGTGTCTATGCGATCCTGCGGTCGGCGCATGATGACATCGTCGGCGTTGCGCGCACCACGAGCGTTGGTAGCGGCCGCGCGTATCTGCGCTACTTCCGCCAGAACCGCGTCCATCCGCTCCATAAGGTCGGCGTCATGTTCTTCCTGCTGACGCTGTGCCGCACTCATGGTAGCCAACTGTTGCTCTATCGCCGTAATCCGTAATTGCTGCTTTTCTACCTGATATTCCAGTGGGCCCGAAAGAGCAGGTCGGTGTGACCCCGCAGGACCTGTAGCACAGCCTGATACCACCAGCGCGGCTATAAAAACATGGAACACACCTGCACTGCGCAGCACTGCACGCACCGTTCTTTCTGTTCCTGCGTTCATAAGGCGTTTAGTCCTCCACTAAAAAAACATTGTCTGCCGCGTAAAGAGCCAATGATAACAGCTATAATATAATAAGTGGTAGCTATCAGACACAATGGACTGTTGGCGCTCGGGGTATTTTTGCGCCCGTTCGGTGCGCGTTCGCCACTTATTACAATATTGAAGACTCAAAGCACCTATCGCATATAAACCATCAACTCAATAGCGCAGAGCATTTACTCTGAAACTCTTAAAACCATTCCGCTCTAATGTCAAGCGCTCCTGTCCAATGTAAAAAGTTGGTAACTCCGGGTGCGTCCACGAAAAAGCGTGGAAGTGAATACGTGGATCAAGGCTGAAATGGAACAAATTGCATTTCGATCCAGTTTTAACGTATGGTAACTCCCACTTTATTCCTACCTGCACCGACAGGGGGTTTTTACGCCCTGCCAAACGCAAAAAGCCCTACGTGAGGAAACTGTACGATGCCCAAAATCCCTGAACTGCTGGCGCCAGCCGGTGACATTGACAAACTCAAAGTAGCTCTGGACTACGGTGCCGATGCTGTATATCTCGGTGGCGAAATGTTCGGCCTACGCGCCCAAGCTGGGAATTTCAACCTAGAACAACTGCGCTGCGCCATC
>JAQUDG010000017.1 GCA_028685815.1 Desulfuromonas sp. | reverse complement strand
TATCCTGTTTGCTGAAATTGTACGCCATGGTGAGGTTGAGCTTACTGGTTGGTGCATACCAGAAGGTTGCTCCCGGTACGATGGTGGTCTGTTCGTACTTGACGCTATCGTTCTCCTCATAGCGTAGACGTGCATATATCGTAGCAGCCATGTTGGCAGAGGGAGCCCAGGTGCTGCTGAATTTAGCTTCGTGCACATCTTCCGGCAGGCTGGTAGAGCTGAGGTCGCGTGCGGGGTAAACATCGTTCCAGTACAAGGTGTTGCCCGATGTATCCTGAATGGTAGGCAGAGTCATCAGACCTGATCCAAAGCCATCCGGAGTGCCTCGGAGCTGTGCGATGCCAACGTGGGCACCAGGCAGGGGATCATCGATGCTCTGGTATTTGTAGCTGACACGTGCAGAGAGGGTTTTGTTGATACGAGTCTTAAGAGCTCCTTTGAGGGTATGTGTTTCAGTTCTCCCAAGCTCTTTATCGTCCCGATCAATTTCTTCATATTCATACCCAAGGCGCAAGGTCGTGGATTTCGCCAGACGGAACATCATGTCTGCCCCAAATTCACTTACTTCACGTGCCGCTGAGGAACTGTAGCTGTCAGTAACGCCTAAATTGTTAATGAATTTTACGGTGTTAGCTGCTTCACGCGCAGGGTAATAGATCGAGTTGCTATCAGCATCGATCTCGTAATATTTGCCGCGCAGAGAAAAGGTGGCAGATTTGCCGAGCTTAGTCGCCAACTTCGCCGCGAAGGACTCGTACTCACTTTTCAGCTTGTTGCTTCCTTGCAGGAAGTAATCGCCCTGAGTGGATGATTTGGAGCTTTCAATATCTGATTTTACGTAGCTGGCAGAAATGCTGGTGTCGCGGGGTAGATCAACCCGCGCTTTGAGCATGTGGCTTTCTTTTTCTGAATCTGGGGTACGACCAAATTCGAAGTTGTCGCCACCGTATAGCATTTGATGGGCGGCACTGCCATTCTGCATTACATCGTAAAAGCGGGTGGGGGCGTTGGCGTCCTCGTTGAAGCTACGATTCATGTACTCGTAGTCAGCGGTCAGGATGCCGAATTTACCCGTGGCTCCAAAGGTAAATTCTTCGGTACGCTCATCAATCTTCTTTCCTGCGGCAGACACATGACATCCGTCACATTTGGACAGACCGATCGCCTGCTCCATCCCCTCACGGGTTTCAATTCTAGAACCTGCTTTGAAGGTGATGTTGGAAAGTTGCGGTATTACCAGTTCTGCTTCGTTTTTCCATTCGCGCCGGGTAACAATATAATTGTTGCTGACTTCTTGATCCCAAGCGGCAGCCGGATCGTAGGTGTTCATCTGAGCGCCACCAATGCTAACATTGGGGTCACCGGTAGCCTTGATAAGGTCCGCATAGATTTTATCGGTAGTTACGCTCGGTTGTGAACCGCCGATATCGTTGCGACCTGTTGCGCCCATTTGGCTCAGGGTTTCGTGGTCCTTGCGGTGTTCTAAGATGTTGAGCTCACTATCAAGGCGGAAGATGCGCCCAGCGTCGATGCGTAGTTCATGCATTTGATCGCGGGGGCCTTTGGTTTCGCTCTCAACTTCGAGCAGGAATTTGTCTACTTGAAGATCAAGGTTCAGCTTGGGTGCTAAAGCGATACCGTCATCGTTTCGGACTGAACCGTACTCATTAACACGTGCTGCATTCTTGTCGGTGGTGATGCCGCTCATCCCCATTTCCCAAAAACCGCTGATACGGGCATTATCTGCGCCGGCTACAGCTACGGAAGTGGTGACCATAAGCGCCAGCACCGACAACAGTGCAAGCAGCCATAATTGGCTTTGCTTCATAGTAATTGCCTCCTTTTAATTTAACGGGTCAGACCGCCGCCAGTAAGTGGCTGAGACGGATAGTCACTGCCATGCACCACTTTGTGACAGGTGGTACACTTCGTGCCAAACGAGGTCTGGAACCCTTCACTGCCATGTACGTTGACGAGGTCTGACTTAGCTTGGCCAGCTGCATTGGTGAGGACATTTTTGGGGTCACTATAGAGTCCGCCAGTACCGTTGTGCGTAGCAAAATCAGCTGGATCAACCGCGTGGTTGGAAGCACGCAGGATGTGGAAGTGTCCTTCATGGCACTGCAGGCACAGGAATGGCTCGTTTTGCACCAACAGATTGTTGACGACACTACCGTGCGGATCGTGGCAGATGGTGCAATCGTCTTCAACCGGAGCATGACCGAATACAAACGGCCCTTGGTAGCGGGTGTGGCAGTTCAGGCACAGGTCGTTGAGACGTTCGTTAGTATTGAGGCTTTCCCCCACGGCGCCGTGAACATTGTGGCAGCTGGAACAGTTCATTTTGCCTTCTTTAATTGGGTGGGTTGAGGGGAAGTGGCTCTTGGCGTGCTCTTCCTGGTGACATGAGTAGCAGAGCTCGGGGTCTTTGGCTTTGAGGCTGAATTTGCCTACGCCAGCATGAATGTCGTGGCAGTCTGCGCAGCCGACATCGCCTAGGGCGTGCTCACTGTGGACATAGTCCATCAGTTTGCCATCGGTGTGGCATTTAACGCAGATGGCGGATGCCTGATCCGAAGTCAGTTTGGCGGGACGGATAATGTAGTCAGAATCGCCGTAGTTCTCTACGTGCTGGCTCCCTGGGCCATGGCATGCCTCACAACCCTGCTCGGCACCCATCAGCTCCCAGTCTGCCAGGCGACCGTGGATGGTTCTGGCGAAACCTTCTTCACCGGTGGATGCTGCAAACATCTCGCCGGCCATGCCGTCATGACAACCGTAGCAGGAATCTGCTCCCACATAGGTTGCCCCCTCGATAACCGGTAGGGTCAGAACCTTCTCCCGAATGGTACCTGTGGCGCACGCGCCCAGAACCAGTAGCAGGGGAAGGGCCTTCACCAGCCATGAGGCCTTGGTGTTGAACTTCCTTCGCATGTTCTCTCCTTTCGTTCTTCCTACAATGAATTAAATATCCCCGACCTAAACAACCGTAAGCAGCGGGATCTCTGCCTCCGCTGCGTTGTGTCTTTTTAGGTCAGGAGTTTCCGATGCATGTAGCACAACGTGTGTGCAAAACCACAGCTGCAATACCGCATTCTCACCATTGATGCGCTGTGTACAATACTTATGGCGAATGCTAGAGTAAAACGAATCATTCTTATGCGCTTATAAGCAACGCTTATAGGGTTACGTAAGGATGTGAAATCAGACGGTATCAAAGGTTGTGTCCGCTTTAAACCAGTAGGGCACCCTCTTCTGCGCACGCATCTCCGGGACATACACAACATGGAAACACAATATCTTCGCACTCTGATAATGGTGGCGGAACAGGGGAGTTTTTCCCGCGCTGCGGAAAAGCTGCATCTGACTCAGTCGGCGGTTTCGCAGCGCCTGAAAAACATGGAAGCCTGTTGCGCCGTTCAGTTGCTTGATCGCTCCGGGCCAGTGCTTAAACCCACGGCAGCGGGGCAGCACGTGTTGGAGGTAGCGCGCCAGATTATTGCCCTTGAAGAGGCAATGTTTTCTGGATTGGAACGACTAGCGCAGCGGAAAAACTTAGCCATAAGCTGTACCATGGCAACGGGGGTGGCACACATGCCCGACCTGTTGCATGAGTTTTCTGTTGCCCATCCGGATGTGGACGATTTACGCTTTTTGTTCAATACCCCCCAGCAGGCCCTGGATGGACTGCGGGCGGGCGAATTCGATGTCGCCATTGTTGAACATCTGTGCGATCAAGATTTTAGCGTCCTCAGGTCTGAGCCATTACCCCCAGATCGGATGGTGTTTGTCGGTTCGCCGCAGTTGGGGTTGGACGCCGCAGAGGTAACCCTTGAACAGTTATATCCTTTCAAGCTATTCACGCGCCGCGACGGGTGTAGCTGTTACGATCTGCTATGCCGTAATCTCATTGAGAGGGGCGGCAATATCTGCAAGTTCAGTTACGTCATGATGAGCGATGATTACGCGTTGATGTGCAAAGACTTGCTGGCAGTGCGAGGGATAGCCTATGTATCTGAAGCGGTAGTGGCAAGATACCTGCGTAGTGGAGAGCTGGTGGAGTATCGCCTTGAAGGGTTTAACAATGTGCGTCAGCGCAGTATGGTGACGCGCCTGTGCGATGCCTCGGCGTTGCTGCAGGACTTCATGGCATGTACTCGGAGTTTCTATCTTAAAAATGCAGTAGTTCTTTGAGTAGATAGATTTACATACATAAAGAGAATGTTTAATAGGAAGACTTAAACAGGAGGTAGGCAGGCGTGGGGAACCGGTCAGAGATGTGTGCGAGTGCAGTGAAAGACATGTTGAACGAAGTGTACCACCGCCTGTATGCGGCATACGGACCGCAGGACTGGTGGCCAGCGCAGACCCCTTTTGAGGTTATCCTTGGTGCCATTCTGACCCAGAACACCCGCTGGGAAAATGTGCGCATGGCGCTGGATAATCTGCGCGCGGCAGCGGCACTTGAACCGCAAGCCCTTGCCGCTCTGGATGAGCTGCAACTCCAGGAATTGATCCGCCCTTCAGGTTTCTTTCGCCAGAAAGCCGCTACCCTGCGCCGCATGTTGCAAGTGTTGATGGATGGTTATGCCGGAGAAGTCGATGCCATGCTGCGCGGAGACACCCAGCACGTGCGTACGCGTCTGTTGGATATCAAGGGGATAGGCCCTGAAACCGCAGACAGTATCCTTTTATACGGCGCGCAGCACCCGATATTTGTTATTGATGCATATACGCGCCGGATCTGCAGCCGTCTCGGTCTGTGTGGCGCAGAGGCATCGTATGCACAAGTGCAGGAGATGTTTATGACGCACCTGTGCCCCGATGCGCAAAAATACAATGAATATCACGCCCTACTGGTTGTCCTCGCCAAGCGCTGCTGCACCAAAGCTCGTCCCACGTGTGAAGCATGTCCCTTGCAGGAGCTTTGTTCTTTCTCCTCTTGAGCCAGGGGGCATCAAGTCGGGGTGGGTATTTTATTTACACCCCCTGTCCCCTCTTTGTGCCCTGCTCCCTTTTTGTTTCACCATTATAGTCATCTATTGTGGGAGCAGCGGCGTTGTAGCCCGTGCTTTTTCTTGACTTTATCCCTTGTTCTGGTAGGTTACCAGCCCTGTTAATTTAGACCACAGTAGTATTTTGAGCTCCCTCGATGAAGCCAATGCTACGCGAAACGCTACAGTGAGGATCACATGGAAAACAGCAGTGACACAAACAGCTTGGATTATAAAGACACCCTGAACCTGCCTAAAACAGATTTCCCCATGCGAGGGAATTTACCGAAGCGCGAGCCGCAAATGCTGCATAAGTGGCTGGAAATGGATCTGAACGCCATGCTTGAGCAGGCGGAGCAGGGGAAGCCGCGGTTTGTTCTGCACGATGGTCCTCCGTATGCCAACGGGCATATTCATATCGGGCATGCCCTGAATAAAATCCTTAAAGATATCGTAATTAAGAGCCGGCGTATGCAAGGCTTTGCCGCCCCATATGTTCCCGGCTGGGACTGCCACGGCCTCCCCATCGAACTGATGGTGGATAAAAAGCTGGGGAAGAAAAAGCTCGAGATGACCAAGACCGAGATTCGGCGCGAGTGTCGTAAATACGCCGAAGAGTGGGTGGATATTCAGCGCAACGAGTTCAAGCGTCTGGGGATATTCGGCAATTGGGACGACCCGTATCTGACCATGAAGGATAGCTACGAGGCCACCACTGCACGCGAACTGGCGCGCTTTGCCGAGCGCGGCGGGCTGTACAAGGGGAAGAAACCGGTACACTGGTGCCCTTCGTGCGTGACCGCTCTGGCCGAAGCGGAAGTTGAATACGCCGAGCATAAATCTACGTCTATCTATGTGCGTTTTGCGTATACCGATGTGCTCCCATCTGAGCTGAGCATGCTTGAAGGCAAACAGGTTTCTTTTGTCATCTGGACCACCACCCCTTGGACTATCCCAGCCAACTTGGGTATCTGCCTCAATCCCCAGCTGGACTATGTCGCTCTGGAGATGGAGAACGGTGAAGTGCTGATGCTGGCTGAAGGGCTGCACGAGCAGGTTCAGGCCCAGCTAGGCCTCAACGGTACCGTACTGACAACCTTCAAGGCGGATATCTTCGAAAACAAGCTCTGTCGGCATCCCTTCTATGCGCGTGATTCAGTGCTGATTCTTGGCAACCACGTCACCCTCGAAGCCGGTACTGGCTGTGTGCATACGGCTCCCGGCCATGGACAAGATGACTATGTTGTAGGGCTTAAATACGGGCTAGATATCTACAACCCCGTGGATGATTACGGGCGCTATCGAGACGAGGTGGAGCTCTTCGGCGGGATGAAGATTACTGAAGGGAACGCAGCGGTATGCACTAAGCTCGAAGAAGTAGGAGCGTTGCTGCAGCAGAGCGAGATGAGCCACAGCTATCCGCACTGCTGGCGGTGCAAAAAACCGATTATATTTCGTGCCACAGCGCAGTGGTTTATCTCCATGGAAGAAAACGATCTGCGCCGTAAGGCGCTCGAGCACATAAAGGATGTGGAGTGGATCCCCGCTTGGGGGCAGGAACGCATCTACGGCATGATTGAAAAGCGTCCCGACTGGTGCATTAGCCGCCAGCGCACTTGGGGGGTCCCTATCACCGTGTTTTATTGCGCAAAGTGTGAGGAAGCCCTGTGTGATAGTAAGGTGATGTACCATATCGCTGATTTGTTCGAGAACGGGGGTAGCGACCAGTGGTTTGAAAAAAGCCCAGCAGAGCTGTTACCTGAAGGAACCGTGTGCGCCGCCTGCGGGCATGCAGAGTTTACCCCGGAAACCGACATTCTCGATGTGTGGTTCGATTCTGGCGTATCCCATGCGGCGGTGCTGGAGCAGCGGCCCGAACTGCACACTCCGGCGGATATGTATCTGGAGGGGAGCGATCAGCATCGCGGCTGGTTTCATTCCAGCCTGCTTGCTTCTGTGGGCACCCGCGATGTCGCACCCTATAAGGCGGTGTTAACCCATGGGTTTGTGGTGGATGGCAACGGGCGCAAGATGTCTAAATCACAGGGTAATGTCGTCGCTCCAGAGAAGGTGATTCAAAAATTTGGCGCCGAGGTACTGCGTCTGTGGGTTGCGGCACAGGACTACCAGGACGATATCCGTATCAGTGATGAGATTCTATTGCGCCTCTCCGATGCGTACCGGCGTATTCGCAACACCGCACGTTATATTCTCGGTAACATCCACGACTTTGATCCGGCGCTCGATGCAGTACCACCTGAGCAGATGCTGGAATTGGACCGCTGGGTGCTGTCGCGCCTGGCCCACCTTGGTGCCAGGGTCGACAGAGCCTATCGCGAGTATGATTTTCACGTTATTTACCAAGTGGTACATAACTTCTGCAGTGGTGAACTCAGTGCCACTTATCTGGATATCTTGAAGGATCGCCTGTATACCGCGCCCACCTGTAGTCTTGCACGCCGCAGTGCGCAGAGCGCCATGTATCGCATCCTCGACGAACTTACGCGGATGATTGCGCCTATCCTGACCTTTACCGCCGAAGAGATCTGGGAACAACTGCCAGGGCAGCGGGAAAAGAGTGTCCATGTGGCAGATTTTGCCAAAACGGAAGCAGCGCTGGTGGATGCCGACCTAGACGAAACCTACCAAAAACTGTGGCAGGTGCGCTCCGAGGTGTCGAAGGCGCTGGAGATAGCGCGGGTGGAAAAATTGATCGGTAATTCCCTCGAAGCCCACGTCAAGCTGGAGGTGGATAATGCAGAAATCCTCCCTCTGCTGCAGAGATATGCGTCCCAATTGCCCACCCTGTTCATTGTCTCGGCGGCAGAACTAACAGATAGCTGCCCGGACGGATATGTGGCCGAAAAGGTGGCCGGATTGAAGATAAAAGTCGAAAAGGCCACCGGCGACAAGTGTGAACGTTGTTGGAACTACTCCACCGCCGTGGGAGATGATTCTGCTCACCCGACCATGTGCGCGCGTTGTCTGCAGGCGCTAAAAGAGATGCACCTTGTCGCCTAATTTTAAACGGCGCTATGGTCTGTTGTTGCTGGCGTGTCTGGTGGTGGTGCCGCTAGACCAGTGGACCAAATATCTGGTGATACAGCATTTCGAACTGTACCAGAGTCGCACCATCGTGCAGCACTACCTTAATCTGGTGTATGTACAGAACAGTGGAGCGGCGTTCGGTATTTTTGCCGACAGCGCCATCCGCGTGCCGTTTTTGTCTGCCATTGCGATTCTGGCCATTGCCGTCATTGTGTGGATTCTGCCCCGCCTCGAACCGCAGCAGCGCTGGCTGCGATTGGGGTTGGTGCTAGTGCTACCTGGTGCCTTGGGCAACCTGATTGATCGGCTGCGCTTTGGGGCGGTGATCGACTTTATCGATGTTCACTGGTACCAGTATCACTGGCCTGCGTTCAACGTAGCCGATTCTGCCATCACGCTGGGGGTGACATGTATGCTGCTGGATTTGCTGTGGAGTCGCCGCAGTGGTAATTAGGAAATAGAGTTACCTAGGAGTACAAAATTTTATTTATGCTTTAAATTGCCCTTTTCGGAGGGCAATTTTTTTGCGCAGTTTTTAATTACATGGCAAAGGACTTGTGGCTATGAATATCAAAGCAAGGTTGACCCTCCTTATCGCATTGATCGTTGTATTGACGTCACTTTCTATCGTGGGAGTGGCATTATTTAAGAACCATCAAGTCAAGGGTGATATCAACAACGAGGTCACCACCCTCATCAAGGCTCAGGCCGATCAATCTGCGCGCAGTGCCTATCTATTGTGTGAAACAATGCGTGAAGCGGTAGAAAAAACCGTTGCCGATAACCTCCAGGTAGCGAGCAATCTGCTCGAGCAGCAGGGGGGCGTTCACGTTGATAGCGACACTGACACTCTTACTTGGACTGCAATAAATCAGTTCACTAAAGAAAAAAAGCAGATTCAGTTGCCTGAAATGCGGGTAGGAAGTCAGTGGTTAGGGCAAAACCGCTCCATGCAGAAACATTCACCTCTGGTGGATGATGTGGCGAAGCTGGTGGGGGGTGCCTCTACCATCTTCCAGCGTATGAATGAAGCTGGCGACATGTTACGTGTTGCAACAAACGTTGCGCAACTCGATGGTCAGCGGGCGATTGGTTCCTTCATCCCACGCAAAAACGTGGATGGCAGCTCAAGCGCAATGATTGATGCGGTTTTGCGTGGAGAGACATTTTATGGGCGCGCCTATGTGGTCAACGCGTGGTATGTGACGGCGTACCAACCCATTTGGGATGCAGAACACAAGCGCGTGATTGGCACCCTCTTTTTTGGTGAAAAACAGGAGAGCGTCGAGAGCTTGCGCAGCGGCATTATGAATACCGTCGTTGGCCAGACCGGTTACGTGTACGTGCTGGGGGGCAAGGGCAAGGAGAGGGGTGAATATATCATCTCTCCTGGCGGTAAGAGTGATGGCTCGAACATCTATGATGCTAGAGACAGCAGTGGACGGCTCTTCATTCAGGATATGGTCGCCAAGGCACTACAGCTGAAAACCGATGGCATCCGCGATATCCCGCTGATGCATGAACGCTATCCATGGAAGAATCCTGGAGAAACAGCGGCGCGAATGAAGGGGGCGTCCATCTGTTATTTTGAGGCATGGGACTGGATTATTGTTGCAAGTTATTACGAAGATGATTTTGCGGCCTTTTTTGATCAGGTTGACCAGTCTCTGACCGGACTAGTGCTGTGGATCATCTCCATCGCGGCTGTAGCTACGGCGCTGGCCATGCTGATTGGCTATATGCTGGCGAGTAGATTTAGTGCTCCAATCAAGGCGAGTATTGCCATGCTACACGAATTGGAGCGGGGCAACCTAGATGAGCGCTTGCAGGTGTTAAGCCAAGATGAGATGGGGCAGCTTGCGGCAGCCCTCAATACCTTTGCCGAGCATCTGCAAAAAGAGGTATTGCTCGCATTCGAAAAATTAGCAGAGGGGGATCTTACTTTTGACGCCGAAGGGGTAATTCGTGAACCTCTAGCGCAGGCAAACCAGGCGCTAAATGGAGTGATGCGAGTGATTTGGGCATCGAGCGAGAAGATTGCTTCTAGCAGTGAACAGATCGCCGACTCCAGCAACGCACTGTCACAGGGGGCGACCGAGTCAGCCAGTTCAATTGAAGAGATTTCGGCGTCAATGACCCAGTTGGCGTCGCAGACACACCACAATGCAGAAAACGCGAAGCAGGCCAGCGATTTATCTGTCCAATCGCGCGCCGCCGCTCAACTAGGCAACGAGCAGATGCGTAAGATGGTCGAAGCTATGGATGACATAAACGCAACGGGGGAAAATATTTCAAAGATCATCAAAGTGATAGATGAAATAGCTTTCCAGACAAATCTATTGGCCTTAAATGCTGCGGTGGAGGCAGCTCGGGCTGGGCAGCACGGCAAAGGTTTTGCGGTGGTTGCCGAAGAGGTGCGTAATTTGGCAGCCCGCAGTGCCAAGGCAGCACGCGAAACAGCTGAAATGATAGAAGGCACCGTGCAGAAAACGGCTCACGGTGCGGAAATAGCACAGCAGACAGAGGCCTCTTTGGTTGAGATTGGCGCTGTGATTTCCAAAGTGGCTGATCTGGTTGTCGATATTGCGGCGGCAAGTAGAGAACAGGCGCTGGGGATTTCTCAAGTGAATGAAGGGCTGAGCCAGATCGACCAAGTGACCCAACAGAATACCGCGCGCTCAGAAGAGAGTGCTGCTGCCAGTGAGGAGTTAAGCAGTCAGGCTTTGCAACTTCGAGACGTGGTCCAGCGCTTTACCTTACGGGCTGAGGTAGAGAGCTCTCATGCGCGAAGCCATACAAGAAATCAGGGACATGGGCTAATTGGGGAGTAGTTTGTATCCGAATCCTGCTTGATTTTTAAGTTACCTCATGGTAGAAACAGCAACGATTTGGCGGTAAAAACTATAGCATTAGTCGCATGCAAAAAGTGCGTTCTGAAAAACACAGATACCCAAACGGGCACAACGGGATGTAGCGCAGCCTGGTAGCGCACCTGCTTCGGGAGCAGGGGGCCGGAGGTTCAAATCCTCTCATCCCGACCATTTTAGAAACTAGGTAGAACTACTACGCCTCCATATTTAGCCTCACCTCCTTTTGGTGGTGAGGCTTTTTGCGTCTTTTTCGCCAGCCTCGCTACAGCATGAAATTTTTAGCGCCAATCTTTAGCTGATCTTGCTGTTTAGCTAGGGGCCGTGCTAGCCTTTTCAGGCGAGAAGGACAAGCCAGGATTTTGTTGAAACTTGAATTCCTATCTTTGAAGGAGCATTTTATTATGCATAGAGTCGCGCTGGTCTTGGGGATATTTCTATTGAGCACAATTGGAAATGTGTGGGCACAGGAAACAACGTTGACTGTCAGGGCCAAGGCCAATGACGCCAAGTATATCGGAACCGCAATGGCTGGAGTACAGGTGAGTGTTACCCATGCATTTACCCATGAATTGCTAGCGCAAGGTTTGATAACAGGGGGTACTGGCAGCACAAAGGATTTAATGGAGAACCCGATTGTGCGTGGGCAACGTCTCAGCACCGAAGGTGGCGCAGCTTTTACCACCGTGCTGGATATTGACGCGCCTACCCAGCTGAATATTCGCCTACATGGGCCTTTGGCTAGCGGAAAAACTAGCGTAGACGCGAGTCAGAGTGTGTGGATGCTTCCTGGAAAAGATATTGTCGGGGACGGGATAGTGTTTAATCTATACGGATTTGTGCTGGTTCCGCTCTCCCCGCATGCAAACACGCAGGTAGAAGTCGGGGAAGTGGTAAATCTCAGTACCTACGTGACCATGCTCTGCGGTTGCCCAATCACTGACGGCGGGATGTGGGATGCCAATAGCTACCAGGTGGAGGCGGCAATCTGGGATGAAGAGAAATTGGTGGAGACGGTAACAATGCAGTTGGGGAGTGAAAATGGCATCTTCAACGCAACCTATGTGCCGCAACACCGCGGTAACTACCGCATTGTTTTTACTGCAGCGGATATCCAGACCAACAACTACGGTGTGGCTTACAGCGGCATAGCGGTTAAGTAATTTAAAACAGCATCCTGAGCTGGCGCCTTTTTACCCTGGTCTCAGCACATAGAAGCTGGAATCTCCCTATTGATGAGAAGGTGTGTGGGATGGAGATATTCGGAATCGTAGCGTTAGCGTATCTGATCGGGGCTATCCCAAGTGGTGTTATTCTCACCCGCATGGCTGGTATTGCAGATATCAGGCGCTTGGGCAGTGGGAACGTAGGCGCGACCAACGTGTACCGGGTCGCGGGCAAACGCCTGGGGATTCTCACCCTGATTCTGGACATCCTTAAAGGGGTATTGCCGCTGCTGCTGCTACAATATTTGCTAGATAGCGGAACCGTAACTGCTCCAGGTTTGGAAACGTCAATATCAGCCCTTGCTGCTCTGGCCTTGTTTGGCGGGCACTGTTATCCGGTGTATCTACGCTTTAAAGGGGGGAAAGGGGTGGCAACGGCGCTTGGTGTTTTTCTTGTCCTGGCTCCGCTGGCGTTGCTTCCTTCCTTGGTTGTCTTTATCCTGGTGCTGTGGCGCTGGCGCTATGTTTCCCTGGCGTCTATAAGTGCCGCCACGGTGCTGCCCTTTACGGTGCTCGGGGGTGGGTACTCATGGGCCTTGGTGCTGGTCACCTGTGTGATAGCGGCCGTGGTTGTGTATCGCCACCGTGGCAATATAGAACGCCTGCGTCTTGGTTCGGAGAGTCGTTTTAGTTTTTAACCCCCATTTTTACCCCATTGAAGGGGGAGGATGTCGATGTGTGGAATCCGAAAGATACTGCTTGCCATTGCAGTGGGGTTAATTGTGTTGGTGGGGATACCTGTCGGGGTATTGACGTGGTTCAGCCTGCGCCCGATTGCTGCGCCGCAACCCTATGTGCTGGAGATCAAACCGGGGCGGGCGTTTATATCGGTGGCGCATGAACTTGAAGATGCCGGAGTGGTGGCAGATTCACGTGCGCTGCGTTTACTGGCACGTCTGCAAGGGGTTGATCGCGGTATTCAAGCGGGGGTATACCGTTTTGCCGGGAACAATGCCCCCTTAGGGGTGTTGGAGACTCTGCACAGCGGCAAGGGGGAGATGCTGAGCTGTACTATCCCTGAGGGATTGAATGCGGTAGAGATTGCGGCCCGGTGTAGCGCTGCTGGATTAGGACGCAATGAGAGCTATATCCAACTGCTGCAGGATAGCAATTTTATTGCCGCAACAGGGGTGGCTGCGCCACGACTTGAGGGGTATCTGTTTCCGGAAACCTACCACTTTGCCCCAGGAACCAGCGAAGCTACGGTGCTGAAAACCATGGTGGCTCAGATGCAAAAACAGTTGACTCCGGAACTGCTAGAGGAAGCAGCGCGTAACGGTCTCGATGTGCACGCTTTAGTAACCCTGGCTTCAATCATTCAGAAAGAGGCGGCCAATGATGCGGAAATGGCGCGAATCTCTGCCGTGTTTCATAATCGCTTACACCGCAACATGCGCCTCCAGGCCGATCCTACCACCATCTATGCACTGGACATTTTAGACGGTAAGATAACCCGTGCGGATCTACGCGCGGTGCATCCGTACAATACCTACGTTGTATTCGGGTTGCCACCGGGGCCGATAGCAAGCCCGGGGGTGGTGGCGCTCCATGCTGCTGCTTTCCCCGCTGAGGATGATGCGCTGTACTTTGTTGCTACCCGCGATGGTGGGCATTACTTTTCCAAAACCCTGCGTGAGCACAATAACGCCGTGCGGCGGTATCGCCAACAGGGTAACTAGCGCCTCAGCACATCCGTGCGTGGATACGCCAAGCTGTTTTAAGCTATTTTGTGGCGTTTTTTAAAGGTTGCTAGCCATTGCTGCAGCTGCGCCTCCTCATGCTCCATGGCAAAGGCATTGATAAGCCCGCGTTGAATCGCCACCGCCACCGCCCGATTACGCGGATTGAAGGCGTCTCCTACTTTTTCTGCCTGAAACTGCTCCTGATCAATACATAGCTTATTGTAGAGTGAATTGAGTCTACTCTGCACCCCACGGCGGGACAGATAGCGACGCTGGGCTATAAGATTGTCCGTGAGGCCGAGCGATATATCCAGCAGAGCCTCGAATTCGATATCTGACAGCCCAGTCTGGGTGTGGCCGCTGCGTCCTTGTACCTTGCGTACGTCCGGATCTATCCAGCACTGTTCATCCAGCAGCACCGTGGTTACCGCTGCGGCAATTCGCTCCGCTGTATTAGATTTCAGGATATAGCCGTAGACGGTTTCTGGCGGCACAATTTTAAGCAGGGCACGGATATACATCTCATCCTTGAACTGGCTCCAGAAGACAATGCGTGCTTGGGGTTTTTCCTTCCATAGCGTTTTCGCAAACTCGATGCCATTGAGTCCTGGCATCTGGATGTCACTTACCACCAAGGGGTTTTCCATCTTCCGCGCCAACTGCAGGGCGGCATCGCCATCGGCGGCACGCACAATATCAAATTCAGCCTGAGTGGAGTTGTGCAGCAGCTGTTCGAGAAATTCATAATCTCGGGGATTGTCTTCAGCAATAATTACCCGAATAGTTTCCATGGGTAGCTCCTTAAATCAATAAATTAAGAGCAGATAACATCGGCCTCAGCCGTGCCTCGCCCTGATTCTAGCCACATTTCAGTTCGGGGACGTTGCGGGCTGTTGTAGCGGCAAGCTGAGTTCAAAGCAAGTGCCGGAAGAAAAGCGTGACGGTTTCCAGATGTAGAGCGCGCCGATGATGCGGGCGCGCTCTTGGATGTTGTGTAAGCCTCTGCCGCTCGAATCAGGGCGTGCTTCAAACCCGCGTCCATTATCTTCTACGGTCAAAATCAGCTCGTTATCGGTACAGTCAAAGGTGAGCTCAAGCCGCGTAGCATCGGCATGCTTATACACGTTATGCACTGCTTCAGAGACAATGCGGTACAGTTGCAACTGCGTGGTCTTGGGTAGATCCAGTTCCTCGGCGGCGCTGGAAGCAAAAAAGTTGGTTTCGACGCTGCTATTTTTTTCGTGGCTCGCCAGGTGTGCTTCGAGAGCAGCGGTCAGGCCGAGTACGTCCAGGGTTTGGGGGTGTAGATCGTCCATCACCTCACGCAGATTATTGATAGTCCCTTGGAGCCGGGTTTCCAACTCTTCAACGGCATCGTGGCAGCTGTTATCCTGTTTGAGGCTCTGGATATCACGCAGCACGTTGGAAAGGTCGGCGAGGGTTTGGTCGTGGAGGTCGCGGGCGATACGCCGGCGCTCATCTTCGGCCCCCTGTAGTAGCTTTTCTGCTCCCACTACGCGGACTAGTTTTTCTGCCATGGTGTTGAGCGATACGGTCAAATCGTCCAGTTCGTCACTGATGGTTTCCGGTGAGTCTGTTTGAGAGCTTTCTCCGCGCAGCAGATTGTTCGCTCCATGGGAGATAACTTGAATTCGGCGCAGAATTCGGCGCGAAAAAAACCAGGAAAGTAGAATCCCGATGATGATGGCGACACTCATGACCACTAGTGAAACCAAGGTGGTGCGCGCCACCAGTTCATCCATGCTCTGATTGCGCAGGCTCTTGAGCTTGCCCCGCTGGCTGCGTGCTTTTTCTATCAGGTGCATCAGCTGCGGGCGCAGAATATCTAGGGTGGCGAGAAAACGATCGGTGTCGACACCTTCTTCTGGGTTGAGTTTTGCGACAATCGATCTCAGGCTCAGAAGGCGTTCAGGCTCGATATCCAGATAGTCAGCCGAGCGCTCCAGCGCATCAGCAAGGTGAGAATAGAGCATGTCCATCTCTTCGAGACGGTTGGCGTCGATGGCGAAGTTATGTCGCAGCGCCAGCGCCAGCCCCTGGATGCGCTTCGCCGCCAGATCTGCCTCGGCCAGCGCGATAAAGGACTTACCTAGATCGCTGGCTTGCCGCCGTTTTACGGATAGATCCCAGTAGGTATACTGCATGAAGATAAGCAGCAAGCCCGCAATAAGTAAGACGGTGGCCGGAGCCATGAAAACCTGGTGTTTTAATTTTATTCGCATACCGAAAAATTAGCATAGCGTCTAGATTTGCACACTGTGTAAACCCACAGATATGTTATGTCTACGCCGCTACTCCCGGCGGGATATCCCGACAAAAAATAGGTTTTCTCCGCGTTGCACCAGTAGTCGCACGCTCTTATCCGGAGCCTCATCTTCCTGACGAGTTGCATGGAGCAGTTCGAACGCGTTGTTTACCGGGATTTGGTTGTATTCAAGGATGACATCGCCCGGCGCCAAACTTGTAGCAGCGGCAAGTGAGTCTGGAGTAATCGAGGTTATCACCGCACCGTGATTGGCTAGGATGCCATATTGGCGCCGCAACTCTAGGGTTATGTTGTGTAGGGTCAAGCCTAGCGAAGCGGGTGCCTCTGCCGCCACTAATGCATCTGTCGGTGTAGTTTCGAGTGGGGGGGGAGCAGGGACAGCCTGGGCGATGATTTCCACCTGAATCTGCAGTTTTTCCCCTTGGCGTAGAATGGTAAGCGCTACGCTCTCGCCAAGCGGGACCTGCGCTGCGAGGCAGGATAGATCGTTGATTTGCTTTATCTCCTGACCATTAAACCCCAAGATAATATCAGCATGGTGCACTCCAGCTTTTGCGGCTGGGGATGGGTCGTGTACTGCGGCGACCAGGGCCCCATGAGTATTTTGCAATCCAAAAGATTCGGCTAGTGCTGGGGAGATGTTCTGGACAGTGAGCCCCAGCCAGCCTCTAGTTACATGACCATTGTGGCGCAGTTGCGGCAAAATAGCCGTGACAGAGTTGATGGGGGTGGCGAAACCAATACCGTGTCCGTGAGCCACAATAGCGGTGTTTATTCCCACCACTTCTGCATTGGTGCTAAACAGCGGACCGCCGGAGTTGCCGGGGTTGATGGAGGCATCCGTCTGGATAAAGTTGTCGTATGGGCCCGCACCGATTACGCGCCCCTTTGCTGAAACGATCCCTGCTGTAACCGTATGCTCCAACCCGAAAGGGTTGCCGATGGCCAGCACCCATTGCCCAACCTCGAGTTTGTTGCTGTCGCCAAGGGTAACCGTGGGCAGTTGCGCCGTCGTGTTTATCTTCAGCAACGCAATATCCAACTGCTGATCCGTACCGACAATGGTTGCCGGAAAGGTTTGACCATCGGAAATTTTCACCGTCACCTTACGCGCATCATCGACCACATGCTTATTGGTCAGCACATATCCGTCCTCAGAAATGATAAATCCTGAGCCAAGATAGTGATGTAGGTTGGCTTTGTTCCCCCGCGAAGGGATGAGACTGTCAAGAAAATCGTGCAGCATAGTTGAGTTGCCACCTGCGTTGGCAGGTTCGGCGTTGTTGCGTAAGGTGCTAATATTGACTACGGCAGGCTTGAGTTTTTTGCTCAGGTCGACAAAGTCTGGGTGGCCTATGCCGGATGTCGGAACAGATAAAATGCAAAGAATGCTCAGCAGCAGGTAGAAGCGCAGAGGGTGCATGGGATGTTTCCTAACACTGGGAGTTAACAGTCGAGTACAGGTGATGCAATGTTGGGCAAGATGTTTAGCAGACTTTACCGGCGTAGGCAACAGATCAGAGGGCAACGCTCCTGCTTACGCCACTAGGGCTCGTCAGGGCTGTGTGGGTGACAAAATGGGGGTCTCGGCCCAAATTAGCGGTAGGGTTACTTCAAAGGTGCTGCCGCCGTCGATTGTTGATTTGACATGGATGCTGCCGTGGTGAGATTCCACAATCCATTTTGCAATGGCCAGACCGAGGCCGGTTCCACCATCGGTGCGGTTACGCGCGGCGTCGGTGCGGTAGAAACGCTCAAAAATATGTTCGATATGTTCGGGTTCAATACCGATGCCGGTGTCGCTAATCGACACAATCGCGGAGTTTTCAGTACACTTGAGTTCAATGCCGACGCTGCCATGTTCCGGCGTGTAGCGCAACGCATTGCTGAGTATGTTCCAGAACAGCTGGCGCAGGCGCAGGTCGTCGCCGTTGAGCCAGATCTCCTTGTCTACCTCGTGCTGGAGATGGACTTCAATGTTTTTTTCTGCCGCAAGTTTGCGTGCTTGGATATACATCTCCTGCAACAGATCGCTCAGGCTTAAATGGCTAATAGACAGGGGCAACTCTCCAGACTCGCTTTTGGCCAGAGTCAGCAGATCTTCTATGATTCGCCCCATGCGCTCTATCTCTTCCATGTTGGAGACTAGGGTGTTGTGGTAATCTTCCGCAGTTTTGCCCCAGCGCAGGGCTACTTCAGTTTCTCCGCGCATGATGGTCAGTGGTGTGCGTAGTTCGTGCGAGGCGTCGCCAGAAAACTGGCGGATGCGACTGGTCGAATTATGCAGTCGTTTGAACATGGCATTGTGTGCCGCAAACACAGCGGCGAGCGCAGCGCAGTTATACTCCGGCGTGTAAGGGGCGGTGAGGGAGTCGATTTCGGTGTTGTTGCAGTGGGTGGTGAATTTATCCAGAGCGGCCTTGCACGCGCTTATTTTCCACGCTAAGGCAAAGGCCAGGAGCAACAGCGTTAGAATGAGGACCAAAGATAGAATGAGCGAAGACATCCCGCTGCAGATGCAGGATGTCTCTATGGCCTGCCGCCCTTTATAAAGGGCGGCACCGGCTGTTACAGCAACAGCCAGTGCCAGGCCAAAAATACATCCAAGCGCGGCTTTACTGCTCAGACATTTATCAAGCTTCCTTAAGAACATACCCGACACCACGGATGGTATGAATCAGTTTCTTGTCGTAATCTTTGTCAATCTTTTTACGCAGATAGTTGACATATACATCGATGATATTGGTGAAAGAATCGAAGGTGTAGTCCCACACGTGTTCAGCGATCATGGTACGGGTCAGTACCTGGTTTGGTGAGCGCATGAAGTACTCAAGTAAGCCATATTCCTTAGCAGTCAGGTCGATCTCTTTTTCGCCGCGCCACACTTTATGGGTTACCGGATCGAGACGCAGGTCGGCAAAGAATATCTCAGCCCCGCGGTCTTCACCGCTACGGCGTACCAACGCTCGAACGCGGGCAAGCAGCTCGGCGAAAGCGAAGGGTTTGGTGAGGTAGTCATCGCTGCCGCTGTCAAGTCCAGCCACGATGTCATCGACGTTGTCTTTGGCGGTTAGGCACAGGATAGGAGTCTTGACCCCTTTTTCACGTAATTCTCGGATAACCGTGAGGCCGTCTTTTTTGGGAAGCATGACATCCATGAGAACCAGGTCATAGCGGTTCGCTTCGGCCATGTACAGACCCTCTTCGCCATTGGCGGCAATATCTACGGAAAAATTTTCCTCTTCCAAGCCGCGTTTGATGAAGCTGGCTACTTTTTTTTCATCTTCAACAACTAGAATTTTCATGTTTTTAGGCTCCTTTTGGTTGGTTCGGTGCTTAAGTTTTAGGGTAGAGTTCAATGGTGTGTAGCTAGTTCCATTTAAGTAGTGTTTATAGTTAGTTGATGCATATAGCATTGGACCTGTGGTTATGGGCGTGCTGTTGCTTTCAGAGTCAGATCATTTTAAGTTTTACGAGCACTTCGTTAGCTGTTTCTTCAACCGCCTTGCCGGTTACATCGACAATGGCCCACTTCTGGCGCCGAAAAAACTTTCTGGCATCCTGAAGTTCCTCTTCAACCTGTTCAAACTGGGCATAAGCCTCGCGCGGGTTTTGTCCGAGATTGCGCAGGCGCGCAGCGCGAAGTTCGACCAAGCGCTCAGCTTTAATTAGCAACCCGGCAACGCGATTGTGCTCTAGGGTTAGGAGCTCCGGTGGTGGGGCGATCCCGCTCACCAGGGGAATGTTGGCAACCTTCCACCCGCGATGGGCCAGATACATGGAAAGAGGTGTTTTGCTCGTGCGTGACACTCCAACCAAGACGATATCCGCTTTGTTGAGGAAGCGGGTTTCCTGTCCATCATCGTTGCGCACGGTAAACTCTATGGCGTCAATACGGCGGAAATAGTCATCATCGACACTGTGGAGCAATCCCGGGGTTTCATTTGGGGTTGTCCCCAAAAACTCTGACAGCCGCACCAGCAGCGGGGTTATAACGTCGATGCTTATCAAGCCCATTGCGCTGCACTCTTCATGTACCAAGCGCGACAGCTCTCGGTTCACCATGGTATAAATCACCATCGCTTGCTGCTGGGCGGCTTTGTCTAGGGCGGCATATATCTGGTTTTTGCTCCGCACATTGCTTACCCTAGTTACTTGCGCTTCCCGGTGTTGGAACTGGGTCAGGGCCGCTGAAACTATCTTTTCTGCGGTTTCACCAGTGGCATCAGAGAGGAGCAGGACCTTTTTGCCGGTACTTATATTAGCTTCAACAGGTGGTTGCATTTTTTTAGTGTTTCATTTCCTATAACAGAAAAAGGTGGTTATGCAAGAAAGTCAGCTGAAAATACACGTTTTATATGCGCTTAAGCCCCTGCTAGATTTTAATGATTTCAGTGCTTAATTTGCTTGGGTAACCGCGTTAAAATACCTCATCTGGTAGAGACGTGAACATGTTGCGCTGTCCTGCTCATTAGTTAAGCGTAACCAGTATCCCTTTTTTTTGGGTGATGTCAAGTGATTTCATTGGGATTTTTTGTTCATCATCCCTGGGTAAGTTTTTTGTCTGCCCCCTTTCGATAGCGTTTTCGCCGTCTCTTTCATTGCCTTTCCGGCTTCGATTTGTTACATAAGCAAAATGACTGAAAACTGGTATGAAATATCCTGCACTATCCCTGTAGCCTGCACCGATGCGGTGTGTGAAGTGATGGTCGAAATGGGAAGTTCAGGGGTTATTGTAGACGAGCGTAAGCTCGACACCTTCATTGTACCCGATCCTGATGAAATATCTTCTGACACCTACGTTATTAAGGCTTTTTTCTCGGCGAATGTCCCAGTAGATCCGCTGCTAGCAGCAGTCCATACGCGCGTTCTCAGTGAGGTGCCAGAGCTGCGCGATGCTAGTATCCATCTAGCGTGGCGCCAGATTGGCAACCAGGACTGGGCCGAAGGTTGGAAGCAATATTTCACTGCGGTTCGCATCGGAAAAAAACTAGTGATTAAACCAAGTTGGGAGCAAACCCAGTTCGACGACGCGGTGACGGTAACCCTCGACCCCGGAATGGCGTTTGGTACTGGCACCCACGGCACCACGCGTTTGTGCCTTGAGTTTATTGCCCACCTGCACGATTCTGGGCATGCCGCTCGGCGCATTCTCGATGTCGGAACCGGATCTGGCATACTGGCTATAGCCGGAGCAGCCCTGGGCGCAGAGTGTGTAATTGCCTGCGATATTGATCCGGTAGCGGTACAGACAGCCCAGGACAATGCTGCCCTCAACGGTTGTGCCGACCGGATAGAAGTGACCCTTGACTTGGTGCAGGATATAGGTGGAACTTTTGATCTGGTGGTGGCAAATATTCTGGCTGAGGAAAATGTGCGCCTTATCTCTGAGCTGTGCGCGCGTGTGGCCCCCGGAGGCTATTTGGTACTTTCCGGAATTCTAGATGAGAAGGTAGGCTATGTCACTGCGGCTTTTTCTCCCCGCTTCGCCACGCCTGCGGCGATTGATTACGCCGAGGAATGGGCGTGCATCAAGTACCGTCGCACAACCTGATGCGCCGCTTCTATGTGCCGTGCTTGGAAGCAACGGCCCAAACGGTGGAGCTCTCTGCTGAAATATCCCATCACATTGTAACGGTGCTGCGTTTGCGTCCAACAGATGTTTTTGATCTGTGCGATGGTGCTGGGCACTGCTGGCGTGTTGAGCTTGAAGTAGATAATGCAAAAAAGGCACGGGTGCGTGTCCTTGAGCAACGCACTGAAGCGGAAACTGCCGTGTACATCGAGTTGCTGCAAGGGGTGCCAAAAGGGGAACGTTTTGACCTTGTGCTGCAAAAAAACACCGAGCTTGGGGTGAGTCGGTTTATCCCGGTGTATACCCAGCGTTGCCAGGGACGCATTGCGCGCGAAAAAGAAGAGAAAAAACGCCAGCGCTGGGAGAAGATTGTACAGGAGGCTGCACGTCAGTCTGGGCGCAGTTGGATGCCAAAAGTGGAGAATCCAACGCCATTGGAGGCTGCCCTGCAGGCATGCACCGCCGGATTACGCTTGGTGTTGTGGGAAGAGGCGGAGACCGCATTGAATGCGGTGCTTCCTGCTAAACTAGAGCATGACGGGGAACAAGTAGAGGGACGTGAGCGGAGTACTATTGCAGTTTTAATCGGGCCAGAAGGGGGGCTTGCGCCGGATGACCTAGCGCAGGCGCGTAGCTACGGGTTTGTTCCGGTACGCTTCGGTCCCAGAATTTTACGTACCGAAACCGCCGGTTTTGCGGTCAATTCAGTGTTACAGTACCTGTATGGAGATACTGGCGCATCGCCTCAGCAAGAGGATGAACCTCGATAGAGTCTCTACAGCACCTGTGCGAAACCTACGCAAATGCTGGTGGAGTGGTGCATAAAATGGAGAAGGTATGCGTTGTCCTCATTGCGGTTATAATAGCTTTGCCCACCTGCCTAGGTGTAAAACATGCGGTAGGGAGTTGCATGAAATACGTCCCCTGTCTCGTGCGCTCACAGACAGCGCCGTAGCGGCAGAAACGCCCATCAATGAAGCCTTAACTCAAGAAGTTATCCCCACGACAGATGCCCAGCTAGAGGCGACACCTAAGTTACAAACAAAAGTTGAATCAAAATGGGCAGCTACGGATCCATTGTCGCAGTACGCGCCCGCTTTAACTCCTGAGGATTTGTTTCTGCTTTGGGGTGCAGAGGATAAGCGTGAGATGGATAGGGGTACGCCCAAGCCCGTTGTGTTCAAGCCAGTTGTAGGGAAGTCTTACTCCATTGTGACGCGGCGTTTCGTCGCATCAGTGGTTGACATAGCTGCTATACTGGGAACATGGCTTTTATTCTATGTGCTGGTGGACAAACTCCTCTGGGAACCTCAGACCCCGTTTTTTGACCCGCTTCTGAATAATCCTGGCGTTAGGGGTGGTTTTTATCTGCTGTTTATCCTAATTGCACTTGGATATTTCAACATATTCCACTACATGAATGGACAGACGCTGGGGAAGATGTTGACCCATGTTCGGGTGGTATCCATTGATGGAGAACCTCTGAGCTTGACCCAAGTACTGTTGCGGACATGTGGTGGGTTTGTTTCCGCGTTGTGTCTTGGGTATGGATATATGCTGATTTGGTTTTCCGCCAACAAGCGCGGTTGGAATGATGTGCTGGCGGATACCGAGGTGATAAGTAGTGAAGAAATTAACATAGATGACTAGCGGGGGCGTTACTGCCGTTAGTGGTTGGCTTGCTAGGGAAGATAGGGGGAGATTCTGATATGCAGTTTGTGAAAATGCATGGTGCCGGTAACGATTACGTGTATGTAGATACCTCCATAGAGCAGGTTGATAACCCCAGTGCCCTTGCTGTTGAGGTGAGCTCGCGTCATTTCGGTATAGGCTCGGATGGGTTGATCCTCATTATGCCTTCAGAGGTCGCCGACGCGCGGATGCGGATGTTCAATGCCGATGGTTCTGAAGCGCAGATGTGCGGTAACGGAATCCGCTGCGTGGCTAAATATCTGTACGATCGCCAGCGCGTACCTGATACCACCATCCGAATTGAAACCGCAGCCGGCATTCGCACCATTCAAGTGGTGCCCGGTGCAGATGGAAAAGTAGAAAAAGCACTGGTCGATATGGGCACACCCCAATTGCGGCGGGGAGATATCCCCATGCAAGGGGATCCAGACACCCAGGCGCTGAATGTAGAGCTTAAGGTTGGGGGCGAAACATTTGAAGTGTGTTGCGTGTCCATGGGCAATCCACATTGTGTAGTGTTTGTCCCCGATGTTGAGGCGTTTCTGGTCGAAAAATGGGGACCACTGCTTGAAGTGCACAAGAGCTTTCCTGAGCGCACCAATGTTGAATTTGTGGAGATTTTATCCCGTACCGCAGTCAAGCAACGCACCTGGGAACGAGGAGCCGGTGAAACCCTGGCATGTGGCACCGGGGCTTCGGCAGTGGTGGTGGCCGCTTATCTTACCGAGCGCACCGAGCGGAGCATTGTCAATCACCTTCGCGGCGGTGATCTGCAGATGGAATACACCCCAGGTGGTAGCGTCCATATGACTGGAGGTGCCACGGAGGTGTTCCAGGGTGAATATTCCCCTCATGGCTCACATGGCCCGAATGATCCACATGGAGAGCGTTGATGAAAGCGGTATTTTTCGATCTCGACAATACCTTGTACGCTGC
This sequence comes from Desulfuromonas sp., assembly GCA_028685815.1. Lineage (GTDB taxonomy): Bacteria > Desulfobacterota > Desulfuromonadia > Desulfuromonadales > Desulfuromonadaceae > JAIVHC01. The sequence continues at coordinate 8,095 of JAQUDG010000017.1, read as the reverse complement.
TGAAAGTGATCTGTTTGGTCTTATCGACGTCAGGATCAATTCCTACATGCGCGATGTGGTGGGGATTGAAACCAGCCGAGTTGATTATCTTCGGCGCCATTACTGGGACAAGTACGGCGTCACCCTGCGGGGGTTGATGCATGAGTATGGCACCGATGCCGAGCACTATCTTGAATATGTACACGACATCGATGTGTCAAGTCGATTGGGGCCAAATCCTGAACTCAAACATTCCCTGTGCACTCTGCCGGAGCGGTGCTTTGTATTTACCAACGGCTCATCCGATCACGCACGGCGGGTGTTGAGTTGCCTAGATATCGCAGATTGTTTTGAACATATTTACGATATTCGAATCAGCAACTATGTACCTAAGCCGCAGCCAGATCCATACCGTGCCGCCTTGGCGCACAGCGGTATGCGCGGGGACGAATGCATCATGGTGGAAGATTCACTCCCCAATCTGCGTACGGCGGCGCGGCTAAACATGGCTACGATTCTGGTTGATTCCGCAGCGCAAAGTGATGTCGCAGATATCGATGCGGTGGTGCCTAGCGCCAGACATGCCGCTGAGGTTATTAAATCTTGGCGCAAGAAGAGGCAGCGATGCGCGCAGTAATCCAGCGGGTAACGCGAGCCAAGGTGACGGTTGACGAAACACAGGTCGGCAGTATTGGGCGCGGTCTGGTGGTTTTGCTGGGGGTAGGGCACGCGGATACTCAGGCCGATGTGGAATATATGGCGACTAAAATTGCCGGACTGCGCATCTTCCCTGATGCTGAGGATAAAATGAATCTGAGTCTGGCGCAGGTTGGGGGGGCGGCGCTGGTGGTATCCCAATTTACCCTGCTGGGTGATTGTCGCCAGGGGCGCAGACCCGGATTTTCACAGGCTGCACCCTGTGAGCAGGCCAACGCCCTGTATGAAGCAGTGGTAGGCAGGTTACGTGGCATGGATATCGAAGTGGCCACTGGAGTGTTTCAGGCGGATATGCAGGTAGAGTTAAGTAACGATGGTCCGGTTACTATGTTGCTTGACAGCAAAAAGGAGTTTTAAATTCAGATGGACGAGCAAGGTCTTCAAGTTCCGAGTAAAACGGCGCTCAAACGCCAGGCACAGGAGATAGAGGAGCTGGCCCGCGACTTGGTGGAGATGCCGGCGGCGAGTGTCGGTCGCCTGAAGCTCGAGCCCCAGCTGTTGACCATTGTGGAGCGAGCGCGCGATCTGCGCAAGGGGGCGCGGAAGCGTGAAATAAAACATCTTGCGGGGCTGTTGCGTAATGATAGCGAGCAGTTGGAGACTATTCGCCGCTTTCATCACGGCGTGTCGCAGCAGCAACTGGAGGATAACAGCCACTTCCATGCGCTGGAGAACTGGCGTGAGGGGTTGTGTGATCCTAAGCGGCGTGTTGAGGTACAAAGTGAAATAGCTCAGGCGTTGCCAGCCCTGGATATGGGAGCATTGGATAAACTGCTGCATGGTTACCAGGGACCGGAGGATAAAAAATGCTACCGCCAGATATTTACCTTATTGCGCAAGGCTGCAGAAATACAGGACGGTGAGGAATAAAAAAAGGCCCGCGATAAAGCGAGCCCTTTGAAGAGAATTTGTTGGGTTAGTTATTAAAGCCCTTTTTTGATCAGATCTTGCAGCTGACTTTTGGGAACCGCTCCTACGAGTTGATCCACAACTTTGCCGCCCTTAAATAACACCAAGGTCGGGATGCCACGCACCCCATATTTACCCGGAGTCTCAGGGTTGTCATCTACATTGACCTTGCCAATTTTAACCTTGCCGTCAAATTCAGTCGCAAGGTCGTCAATTACAGGGGTCAGCGCTTTGCATGGGGCACACCACGTGGCCCAAAAGTCTACAAGCACCGGCTCTGTAGCTTTAAGAACCTCAGTGTCAAAATTTGCGTCAGTGAACTCTAAAACCTTGTCGCTGGCCATGTTTAAACTCCTTTGCGTTGGTTTGAATGCAGACCCCACGTAGACATTGCCTTTGCGTTGCAGCATGTGTTGTGAAGGTAGCATACCTACATGCCGAAACCGGCGGGGTGTGATAAACTTAAAGAACCGAAAGATGGGCAACTCCCAGTACTTTCCAAGTGGATAACTATCTGCGTCCAATGATAGGATATCGTCCGAAAAATGCAAGGCCAAATCAGATTGTTCTTACCCGCTGCTCTCGTGCGACCATGCCGTGGTTTGCTCGGAGCGTTGCCAAGGGTAGGTAAAAAGGACAAAAAAAGAGAAATAAAAAGGGGCACTGCCTATGTCAGATAGAGTTATAGAAACTCTGCAGCAGCATACCGCCGTATTAGAACAGTCGCTGGTGCAGTATGCAGAGCAACTCGAGCTCAGCGCGCGCCAGTTGGCACAGACGTTTGCGTCAGGGGGGCATCTTGTTATTGTTGCCGCTGGGACCATGATGGGAGTAGGTGATACCATCGCGCAGGCATTTATGCACAATCCTGAAATAGAGCGCCCCCCTCTGCCCGCCTTATCTCTTAGCGGAAATGCAGGTTTGATTGCGGCGTTGAGTAGCGCAAATGCCTTTGAGCAATTCTATACTGCTCGTATCCAAGCCACAGCACGGAGCGGCGATATGGTGATGTTCATTACCGCCGAGGTCAGCGCGGCGCTGTTGGCTGGGGTGGAAGCTGCACGAGAGCTGAACTGTGCTACGCTGGTTCTGTCCGCCGCAGACGCACAGCCTTGGATCGAAGCAGGTGCCGACACGGTAATAGCTTTGGAAGCACCCTCGCTGGCGCGCGGAGCCGAAGCGCTTCTGTATTATGGCAATGTTATGTGCGAAATGGTGGAAGCAGAGTTGTTTGGTTTTTAAATTGGGTTGACACCGTTTTTCATGCACGCCTAGAATGCCCTCCGTGGTTGTTTTTTAAACTGACAGGGTGGGTTGGGCAAAAACTACACATTGGAATGCTATTGAATGTAATTCAGATGCACACCCGAGGAGGGAGAACATGAGTATCCTGCTGTACAAGGTTGCATTGCTGATGTACGCCGCTGTGACCCTGCTGTCGTTGGTGGCAGTGGTACGCAATCGGAAGAATGACAGAAGTAGATCGAGGCTGTTTCTGCTGCTTGCCTTCGGGGTTCACACCATCACCCTTACAGTGCGCTATTTCGAAGCGGGATATACTCCGGTCACCAATTTACATGAATCCCTGTCGTTTTTCGCTTGGGCCCTGGCTGGGGTATTCATGCTGATTGACTTACAGATGCGCATGCAGGTGATGGCTGCGGTAACATCTACTATCGTAACTGTATTTATGTTGTTTGGCAGCCTCATGCCCATGCAAACCCAGGATCTGAATCCAGCGCTAGACAGCTTCTGGCTTCCGGTGCATGTGGGGCTGGCTTTTATGGGCAACGCCGTGTTCACCGTGGCTTTTGTTGCGGCTATTCTGTACCTAATTCAGGAACGGATGCTCAAGAGCAAGAAGTTCTCTGCTCTGCATTACCGTCTCCCTTCCCTCGAAACTTTGGATCGGGTCAACTATCGCTGTCTTAAATTTGGGTTTCCACTGATGACCATGGGAATAATCTCCGGAGCGGTTTGGGCAGAATCGGCGTGGGGTACCTACTGGAGTTGGGATCCGAAAGAGTCCTGGGCGCTGATAACTTGGTTTTTGTATGCGGCGTTGCTGCATGGGCGCCTCACCGTGGGATGGCGCGGACGCCGGGCGGCTATCTTTGCAATTATTGGGTTTTGCTTTTTACTCTTTACCTTTCTCGGCGTGAATCTTCTCCTTCCTGGGCTCCACAGCTACAGCACCATGGCCGGATAAAGTTTTACGTCAATCTCAACCGTTAAGGGACGCAGTATGCATACTGCCTGCCTATGGTGATAACTGGAAAGATATATGGATATTTTCGTTGTCGGTTTAAGTCATAAAACCGCCCCGGTTTCCATTCGTGAAACGGTCGCGTTTGCCCCCGAGCACATCGGAACCGCGCTGGCTCAGCTCAAGCAGATCCCCTGCATAGCTGAAGTGGTAGTGGTCTCTACCTGCAATCGGGTGGAGATCTATGCTGCCGCGGATCAGGGTGCACAGGGGATTGAGGCCGTCAGGGGTTTCCTTGCGCGCTACCACAATCTCGATGCGGAACAGTTGAACAAGCACCTGTATGCACACCAGGGGGATGCGGCGGTGCGGCATATGTTTCGGGTTGCGGCCAGCCTTGATTCCATGGTGATAGGGGAACCGCAGATCCTTGGACAGATCAAGGACGCATATGCCTACGCGGTAGAGCATCAGAGCGTTGGCCTCATCATGAATCGGTTTTTGCATAAGGCGTTCTCGGTGGCCAAGCGGGTGCGCACTGAAACCAACATTGCGGGGAATGCGGTGTCTGTCGCTTTTGCTGCGGTGGAGTTGGCCCGCAAGATTTTTGACACCATCGAAGGCAAGACGGTCATGCTGCTCGGAGCCGGGGAGATGTGTGAGCTCGCGGCGCGCCACTTTGTCAATAATGGGGTCAAAGAGGTGCTGGTCGCCAACAGAACCTTCGCTAGGGCAGAGGCTTTGGCGCAGGAATTCTGCGGGCGAGCGGTGTTGTTTAATAACTTTGCCGATCATCTACACCAAGTGGATATCGTCCTCTCTTCTACTGGCGCCACTAATTTTATTATTCACCCCGAAGAGGTGCAGCAGGCTTTGCGGCAGCGCAAGCAAAAGCCCATGTTTTTTATCGATATTGCGGTACCGCGGGATATTGATCCACGGGTAAACAATGTCGGCAATGTATACCTCTACGACGTGGACGACCTGCAGGGGGTTGTCAGTGCCAATATAGATGAGCGCCAGAAGGAAGCGGTTGCGGCAGAGGCGATCATAGAACAAGAGCTGCTTCAGTTCAATAGCTGGGTAAACAGCTTGGAGGTGGTTCCCACCATTGTGGCGTTGCGCCAGAAGATGGAGCGTATGCGCCGGCGCGAAGTGGAAAAAACCCTGGGGCAGATTAAGAACTTAGACGAACAAGGGCGCAAAGCTGTTGAGGCCATGAGTCAGGCACTGGTTAACAAGATTCTCCATCAGCCCACGGCGGGGCTAAAAAGAGCGCAAAAAGATGCGGCTGCCCAACCATACGTGGATGCGCTGCAGGAACTGTTCGAGCTTAAGATTGAGCCTCCTGAGCAGGGGGAAATGAAGCAGATGGATCTAGACTGAGATGAAGGTGCTACCGGGCACAGCCTCCACTGCAGCGGAAGTGTTCGCCCCCTGCGTGCTGGTGACAAGGCCCCAACATCAGGCGCAGCAGATGGTTAGCGCTTTGGAACAGGTTGGCCTGCACGTCAAGGTGTTTCCACTTATAGAAATTGTTCCCCCAACACAGCCGCATCTCCTCGAAGCAGCACTGGCGCAACTACCCACCTACGATATCCTTTTGCTTACTTCGGTTAACGCGGTAAATATCGCCATGCAGTATATAAAAGATCACGGTATCGCTGTGCCAGAAACACTGCGTTTCGTTAGTGTCGGCCCCTCGACCCAACACTGTTTGCAGCGTTGGGGGCATAGCTCCACTGCACCGGCATCAGACTATACCGCTGAGGGAGTGCTGGAGTTGCTTAAGGGCTCAGAGGTCGCGGGACTAAAAGTGCTCTACCCCCGTGCGGAACAGGCGCGTGATCTCATAGTGCCAGGCTTAAGAGAACGTGGTGCCTTTGTTGATGCTCCCGTTGCCTATCGTACGGTGGCTACAACTGGGAAGGCCGACGCCCTCCTTGATCTTCTACTGCGAGGTATTGATATTGTCACCTTTACCTCATCATCTGCAGTACACAACTATGTAGCGCTGCTTGGACCTCGCCTTGCGCAAGTGCCCGCTAAGGTGCAGTACGCTTCCATTGGCCCCATAACCAGCGCTACTATGCATGAGTATGCCTTGCCCCTTGCTTTTGAAGCCTGTCCTTATACCATCGCTGGATTGGTCGATGCTATGACAGCGCAGGAGTAAGCGGTAGGGACTGGCCAAGAATCCGAACAAGAGCCCAAATGTGAACCCAAACACAGGAGTTTGATATATGTATTTCCCTCGCTACCGCGCCCGGCGTACCCGCAAAACTGAAACCCTGCGCCGTATGGTGCGCGAAAATCATCTACGCGTCGATGATCTCATTTACCCCATGTTTAGCGCCTTCGGGGAAAATATCAAAAAAGAAATTCATTCCATGCCTGGCATCTATCAGCATTCCATCGAAAATCTGGTGGAGGAGGCGCGTGAAGTGCATGCCCTAGGAATTCCGGCGGTAGTCTTGTTCGGTATCCCCGAGTGTAAGGATTCGGTGGGGACGGACGCCTACAGTGACACCGGCATCATTCAGCGCACCATCCGCGCTTTAAAGCAGGAAGTGCCGGAATTGACGGTCATCACCGATGTGTGCATGTGTGAGTATACCGACCATGGACACTGTGGCGTCATCAAGGATGGCGACGTGGACAACGACTCCACCCTGAAGCTGCTGGCTGCTGAAGCGCTGTCGCACGCGCAGGCCGGGGCTGACATCGTGGCCCCCAGCGATATGATGGACGGACGCATCGCCGCCCTGCGCGAGACTCTGGATGACAACGGTTTCAGTCACATCCCCATCATGAGCTATGCAGTAAAATACGCCAGCGCCTATTATGGGCCTTTCCGCGATGCCGCTGATTCAACCCCACAGTTTGGAGATCGACGCAGCTACCAGATGGATTCGGCCAACCGGCTCGAAGCGATCCGCGAAGCGGCCCTTGATGTGGAAGAATGTGCTGATTTTCTGATGGTAAAGCCAGCGCTGGCGTATATGGATATTATCCGCGATATCAAGGAGCGTTTTGATCTGCCCCTGGTGGTCTACAATGTCTCCGGCGAGTATTCGATGGTAAAAGCCGCCGCGGCGCAAGGGTGGATTGACCATGACAAGGTGGTTATGGAGACCCTGATCGGATTCAAACGTGCCGGCGCGGATCTGATCATCACCTATCACGCCAAAGAGGCTGCGCGCCTGCTACAAGACAGTTAAGAGTTTATTCAAGAGAAAACCGGTGAAGGCCGGAGAACGTTATGCACAAGGGGAGTCTGTCGCGGCAGGCTCCCCTTGTGTATCATGTCGTTTACAAATGCTCTAAACCGTGTGGTTTTCATCCGCAGGAGTTGCCCCCTTTTTTCAGGATAAACATGCCAGAATATCAACGCACTACCCTAGATAACGGCCTTGAACTAGTCGTTGCTCCCCTCAGCTATCTCCATAGTGTCGAGATAATCTGCTACGTCAAGGTTGGCAGCCGCTACGAGAGTCCAGCCCAATCCGGGTTGTCACATTTTGTCGAACACATGATGTTTCGTGGCAACTCCCGCTACTCTTCTGGTCCGGCGTTGGAGCAGGCCTTCGAACAACTCGGTAGTGGCATTAACGCCGGTACCGATGCTGAATCAACCAGTTATTTTGCGCGGGTACACCCTGACGCGGTTGCTGGGGGACTGGAGCTATTCAGCATAATGCTGCGTACCCCCAAGTTTCTTTATCTTGAAATCGAACGCGCTATCGTTATTGAGGAGGCCCTGGGGGATTTTAACGAAGTTGGTGCAGATGTCTGTGCGGACAACCGCATGGCACGCCTGTTGTGGCAGGAACACCCGCTGGCTCAGACGGTGATCGGAACCCCTGCCACCATCCGCACCTTTGGGAATAAAGAGGTGGAGAGCTGGTATCATCAGCATTATACGCCGGACAACATGGTGATAAGTGTGGCCGGGCCGGTAGAACCGCAAGCGGTGCAGCAGGCGGTAGCGGAGCATTTCGGCGCATGGGAAGCGCGAACCAATCCTGTGCCGGAAGTGGCAGCTCCATCTCACCCCCTTTCCGGTCCGGAGGTGGACTGGGTTCATGACTCTGATTCGCAGCTTACGCTGCAATTGGCTTGGCGTACCGAAGGGCGCGCGCACCCACGTGCGGAAGAGTTGCGCGTATTGCGCCGTATGCTAGGCGAAGGGAGTACTGCATTTTTTATATTGTTTGAAATTTTATCAAAAGAAACAATTTCCCTTTTTTCTTCTCCATAAATATCATATAAAAGAACCTTTCC
>JAQUDG010000016.1 GCA_028685815.1 Desulfuromonas sp. | reverse complement strand
CGTCAGCGCCGTGCTGATGGAGATATCGGAAGAGTGGGAAACTGGCCGAGTTTACTTGACTTTTTAAGGATCAACAATCGCTCCAAAGAGAAGTTTTGAATTTACAGAACAGTTGTTGCTTTATCCGGGATTGCTCCGTGCGATAAAAATAATTAGATTACCGCAATGCGCTATAAGTATATTTGTGAAACTAAAACTTATAGATGGAGTCAAGCCTACGAGCTAGTCTAAAGCTGGATGCAGAAAATACCTGTCAATGTCACTTTGAGTTTAATTCGCGCATGCGGTTGGGGAAAACAGGAAGAATAGCTATGCTTAAAATTATATCGATTTTTATCGTCCTAATTCTAATGGCCTGTAACGCCTTCTCCCAAGGCTATATTAACGGTGCCATCACCGACCACTATAAAACCGTAACTAAAAAAATCCCCTATCAAGTCAAAGTATGTAGTGAAACCCCTGTTTATTCGCGAAATGAGGGGATTTTTTATGGGCCTACATCCGCACTTAGGGGAGAACTCGCGGCAATTAGCGGGGCTGCCGCTGGCGGAATCATCGGGCATCAATTCGGCAGAGGTTGGGGGAGAAATGCAGCAACGACAGCGGGTGCATTCATCGGCAGTAATGTCGGACATCAGATCTACCAAGACCGGCGCAATTCAGTAAAGACATGTACCGTGGAAACCCACTATAAAACTGTCTCAGAAAAGGTATACAGCCACTCAACAGCTACTTTTTACGAAAAAGGTAGGCAGAGGACTCTGACCTTTAAAAAATAGTTTTCCGAAGAAATGGTTTCTATCCATTTTAATCATCCGTTTGATGACCGCCATAGTCTGCAATTAGGTTTTATCTAAGGTGAATTCAAAAAGGTTTTAGATTAATGAAAAAACAAAAAACAATTGCATTCCTTCTGTGCCTCATAATTGTGAGCATCTTAAGCGGTTGCGCTGGACATAAGAAGTCTTTGGGTCAATTTGATGCTAAATATGTAAATGGTCTCTACGCTGAATCAACCCAACTTGCTCTTGAAAAACAGAAGAGCCTACTTGGGAAACAAGGTTCAGGGAATCTTCTCTGGACCCTTCAGGCTGCTGCCTCCTCTCGTGCCGCCTCGGATTATGAGATTAGCTCTGAGTTATTCGACCAGTGTGAAGCGATTATGAAGAAGTACGATGAGGAGGGTACCCTTAAAGAGGCGACTAATTACGCTGCTCAAATAGCGGTTAACGACGCAGTGCTGGATTACCGTGGGCAAGTTTACGACGGCGTTATGGTAAACACCTACAAAGCTTTAAACTTCATGTCCACGGGGCAACCAGACTATGTTCGGATAGAAATGAACCGCGCAGATGATAGACAGCGCCGAGCTGTTGAATACTTTGCTAAAGAAATTCAGTCTAGAAATGAAGCCGTTGAAAAAAAGAAGGAAGAAAACGAAAAAAGAGGAGTTTTTCTTGAAAAAGCTCTTACAAACCCCGATCTCCAGACCAGCATAACCAATAAATATCCCGAGCTTGAGCAGTGGGAAACTTATCCAGATTTCGTAAATCCATTTACAACATACATGCAGGGACTTTTTCTCTTCCTTGGGGGCGAAGACCTACAAGATCTTAGCAAGGCACGTGATTCATTTCGCAGAGTTGTAGGTATGACAAGGAATCCGTTTGTTGGAGAGGATCTCGCCGTTTTAGATTCAGTTTTGGCTGCAAAAATATCTAGGGATGCTCTGCCCGCTACTGTTTGGGTTGTTTTCGAAAATGGACTTGGTCCGGTTAAGGATGAACGCCGTATTGATATCCCGATGTTTTTTGAAAAAATCAAATATGTCGGGATTGCCCTACCGTCATTGTGTTTCAGGGATTCCGCATTTAGTACGCTCCACGTAAGTGATGGGATAAATACATTATCCGCAACCCGAACTCTGGCGAGTATGGATAGGGTTGTTCAGAGCGAATTTAAAAAAGAATTTTCTGGTATTGTTACACGTGCAGTTTTGTCTACAGCTTTGAAATCATATGTTCAATATGAAGCTGGTCGTGAGTATGGAGATCTTGGCTCTTTAGTTGCTGGCCTTTATCAGGTGGCGACAACTCAAGCTGATGTTCGCAATTGGACAGCCTTACCGAAGGAATTCCAGCTTGCACGGTTTGAACGTCCTGCAAATGGAATTCTTAGTTTCAGAGCGCCCGAAGCAGGAACAAGTGAAATCCTCTCAGTTAATCTACCTAATGCACAATTTGCCATCGTCTATGTAAAGGTACCTTCTGCAATGGCTCCAGCCGTTGGTCATGTCATCTCTTTTGGTAGGGAGATGTTTGTTCATGTTGATAAGGGCGATATAAGCAATTAATCTGTTGACCATTAAAGCTATCTTGGAGGATATACCGATGGCAAAGCATTTCAAACTGGCTGTTTTATTTATATCTCTAGCGCTGATTGTACTGTCTGGATGCGCTTCAACATCTACTCGGGCACTGTCGGAGGATCAGAGACTCCTTGTGCATAGCAACCTTAATTCTGGAGTTTTATTTGAATCTCTCATCGAGAATGTCAATAATGGAGGATTCACTGAGGTTCAATTGAGTGGGCGCAATATTTCGAATAATGTCCAAAAGATAGAATATAAGATTGATTGGTTTGATTCACGCGGAATGGAGATCAAGTCTATTTTGTCGCGCTGGAATAAGAAAACGCTAGTCAACAACATGCCGTTTCAAATACATGCTATTTCTCCAAAAGCCGACATCTCATCCTTCAAAATTCTAATCATACGAGATGATAGTAGCGGTTCTTGAGCAGTACCCACCCTTTGCCGTGCAATGATTTGTTGAGCAGTCTATTTTAATATTCAATGGGGAGTTAATACTGATGTCACGTTTTATGCAATATGTCATTTTTGCTTGTTTGGGAGCATGCCTGCTACTTTCTGGATGTGCCATACCCACTGAAACTGTGGACACGAGTTATGACAAAGGCAAGGCAGTCATGGGACTGGACTATCGCGACTTTGAAAATGCTGCCAGCGACATGGTTGAGTCAATGCTCAGCTCCGGAGCGGTTAATAAACCGGATGGTGGACGTTATGTCATGGTTATTTCGAGAATCACCAACGACACCATGCAGCGAATTGATACGGACCAATTGGTCAAGAAAATCCGCGTGGAACTGTTACGCAGCGGCAAGGTGGTTACAACCACAGCTGTTGGTCTTGATGGACCGGAGGATCAAATGGTGATGGCAGCTAGAGATTTGCGCCATTCGGATGAATTCGATCAAAGCCGAGGCACAGTTAAAGGGCAACTGATTAAGCCTGAACTGAGTTTGTCTGGAAAAATAATCCAGCGCAATAATAGGATCGATAAACGTCGCCAACAGGTTGATTACTACTTCCAAATGACAATGACCGATATTGCGACTGGATTGGCATGGTGGGAAGATGAGAAACCTATTGTTAAGCGTGGTAGTAGCAAATCGGTGTCGTGGTGACAATTTTTCAACCAAATCTGTTGCTAGGTTTGTATTACATAGCTATTAACTAAGCCATTTGACCAACAATAAAAGGAGAAACGTATGAAAAAAACACTATTTCTTGTATTAACATGCCTCATTGCTTTTGGAACAAATTCCATTGCCGCCAATAAGTCAGAGAAGGAAAATAAGCTTGCACAAGATATACAAAAACTAACAATAGCCGACGGTATTATAGACGTCTATAGAGATGTTAACGGTGCTATCACGGTTTACATTGGTGGACGTGGTTCAGCAACAGAGAGTCTTGTTAAAATAAGCAAATTGAAAGCCGAGGCCCACGCGCTTCGCATAGCTGAAGCTTCCGCAAACAAGGCTTTTGCTGAGTTTGTACAGAAAAATGTGGATGCTTGTCTTGATGTTACTGATACAATAACTGATTCATCGATGAACATAGATGACATTATGGATAAGATGAAACAAGTCACTCAAAACGAAGAATTAGCTAAGGAACTTCTTCCCGAAGATAGGGCTATCATAATCCAGGCAGTACTTGGACAAGTCATAACTTACATAAAGTCTTCTTCTTCAGTTCAATCAGTCTCAGGTTTAGAGGTACGTCAAAAAACTAACCAAATGATTCGAGGCATGACTATCTTTGGTTCGCATTCAGGGCTAGAGTATAATGAAATGTTAGCCGTTAAGGTGTTTAAATGGTCTCCAAGCAGTGCAAATTTTGCAGCTGATGCAGAAACACTCAACAATCAAAAAGCAAAGATGCATAAATCAGTTGGAAAGAGCGTGGGTCAAGTGCAGGGCTCTGATCAAAGTGAGGCAGTTAGGCGCCCTTTCATTTCAACCGCAGATGATTTCTAATTTGTGTTATCCATAAAGTACAAAGACCATCCGGTTTAGTGGTATCTAATTTTCTGACATCGAGAAGCATGGTTTAATTTTACCAGATGATATGTTAAACATCTTCTTCAACAAGGCAATTATGCGAAAACACATGGCAGAACTACCACATAAAAAAATTCTACTGGTCGCAATAGCCTTAGTTTTAGCTATTGTGAACCAGGGTTTTGGAGAATTTAGAAATGTTTCCGGTTACGGTATAACCCCAAAAGAAGCTGTATTAAATGGTCTTATTGAGGCAATTAGGCAAGTCAAAGGTGTAGAAGTAGAAGTAGAAGAGAAATTGAAATCAAATTTTTCTGAAACTACCAATTCTAATGATGGGGTAAGAGAAGATAGGCTTGTCCTAAAAGAGCAACAATCAAGTGACATCTTTTCTAAAACCAACGGCGCGATTTCGTCTTATAAAGTGCTTAGCGTTCATAAAAGCTCGGAAGGATTAGGGCACGAAGCTCATTTAGAAGTTAAAATTCCAGACTACGAAATGGTCGGCCTTTCGCCAGAAAACCGTCGAAGACTCGCCGTCATGCCTTTTCGTACTAATGGTCAGACGTATATTTTCGAGGACATCCTAGTATCGCCAAATGAAGCTTCTAGAAAGGTAACACAGGGACTGGTGACACAGTTTACCCAGTCGCGTCGCTTTGCGGTGCTTGACCGAGAGTTTGTCGAGGAGTTCATGGCTGAGAAAAATATTATTATTTCTCCAGATGCACCGATTGAGGAGCAAGCAAAACTTGGTAATGTGCTCGGGGTTGACTACATGGTGGTTGGTACGGTCAATGACGCCGGTTACGAGCGCTATGTCGGCGAACTAAAGCTGACAGGTCAGATTCAGCCTGGGTGGTATACGCATGCAACGGTAGACTATCGAATCATCCTGATGGCAACGCGCCAAGTGAAGTGGGCGAATACTGTACGGATTGAAATGAGTTCACAAGACACACCCGAACTCGGCCAATATGGTGATCCACAGCAGGTGCGCGATGCGCTCTTCGAAAAAGTTGCACAAAAGATCGCTGAAGAGACGCTTAGCAATATTTACCCAGTTCTAGTTGTTTCTAGCTTGGGGAATGGAACGTACGTACTTAATCAGGGGGGGGCTGGGATTAAAATTGGTGAGCTGTTTGATGTGTTTGCCCACGGTAAAAAAATCATAGATCCTTATACAAAAGAATCTCTTGGTTATACCGAGGACTGGATAGCCCTGCTTGAAGTGATTCGGGTAACGCCAAAACTCACATATGCTCAACTCATTGAAGGCGATCCCTCAAATCTGACAGATGGTAGCATCTGTAGGAAAAACACAACAGAAATGGAGCAAAGATCAGTCCATGCCCCCAATACTACCGGTATGAACAAAGGGGTTAAGTTGCCCTTTGACTAGAAGAATTGTTTGTCGCGCGCAGTCTGGATACAAGAAAGACTCATATCTTGCTGCGGATAGCCTACCGGATGTCCCGAACTTATGGAGTTGAAGTGGACAAAGTAAGGTGTTTTTCGACCTAGCCCAAAATCATGAGATAGAGGGGGAGTCGCTCCTTCACGCCCTCTCTATCTCAATAAAACCAGGATATTCCCATTCTTAACTCATCGCTTCTTACATTGTAATCTCGAATAACCTCGCCGTAACCGTAGAAATACTGCAGAAAAAGAGTAGGGTTAAACGTTGTCCAGCGCTGGATTCGGTATTGTAATCCAGCAGTTACATTGCCTTTATTAAAAGGAATTCCATGCTTGCCGGAGCGGAAATTGAATTGAAAATCTAGCCCATCGCCCGATTGATGTTTGAGAATATTCTTCAGCCAAAACCCGTAATCCCACCAGCCGAGATAATCGCCAATGTCTTTATTTTCTCTGCCTTCATAGAGAGTTACTGGCCAGATGTGTGCGTACCAGAATAAATCCATATCAAATATTTTATCAGTCTGCAGAAACCGGACAAATAAACGGTCCCATGAACGGGCATTCTCCCCTGACGTCCCGTTGGAAAGGTGCCAATATCCTACATCCGCAGACAGAAACCACTTGTTCTCTTTTACAAAGCGGTAAAAGAGCTCGGGTTGATAGTTGTTATCGTAGGCTGGGTTTTGGTCTTTATAAATATCCCAGAGTATGAGATTGGTGAACGCTCCGTATAGATCAGCCTTGGTGAAGAAACGATACTTGAAACTATACTGAAGTTTGAGATCATTGCTGCCGATGATGGCGTAATTCGGTTTATGCATGGAAAAGGGGTTTTCTCGGTAATTTCTAAACACACGCTGTTCAATTAACCGCTGGCGTTTTTCTGCGTTCTCGGTTTCCGTGTTTTCAGTTTCTGCAAAGACCGGCAGCGCCAGAAGAAGTACGATGGCTAGAAAAAGACAACTTGATTTTTGAACCTTACTCATGAAAGTAACCCTCGAACCAAGGTAGGAAAATCGGAGCCAGCGAAGGGCAGTCTGGTTAGTAGAGAAAAACCCACGAAGTGTACCTGTTAAACTTGTCTGCAGCAATGTTATTCATCGTCAAGCAACCATAAAGGATTTCATAGGTTTCCTGTGAAAAATATATTTTATGCAACATGAAGTAGCTAGCACCATTGCAACCGATCTGAACCTGACCCTAAATAGAGTTAGCGCAGTTATTGAATTGCTCGATGGGGGCGCAACACTTCCGTTTATTGCGCGCTATCGTAAAGAAAACACCGGCAGTATGGATGAGTTGGATATCGCTGCGATCAGGGATGCCAGAATTCGTATAGAAGAATTGGAAAAGCGCCGTGAGTCTGTGATCACGTCGTTAAGTGAACGTGACCTTTATGCGGGTGAGCTCAAACAGCAGATAGATGCAGCAACTACGCTCAAAGACCTTGAAGATATTTATCTGCCGCATCGGATTAAACGCCGCACCCGTGCCACCGCTGCGCGTGAGAGGGGACTTGAACCTCTAGCGCAGCTAATTCTGACTGGAACCGCGGATGCAAGCCAGGCGGCAGTAAAATTCATCAAGCCGGATGTCGATGTCAACAGTGTAGACGATGCCCTCGCTGGAGCGCGGGATATTGTGGCCGAGCACATAAATGAAGACCCTGCCACGCGAGTTTTCATGCGTAATCTTTTTATGAAAAAAGGGCTGCTTGAAAGCAGCGTAGTCAAAAAGAACATAGAGCAAGCACAGAAATTCAGCGATTATTTCGACTGGTCTGAAAAAGCCGCCGTCGCTCCATCTCACCGGCTTCTCGCTATCCTGCGCGGCGAGGCGGAAGGCTTTCTGAAGGTTGCACTGCGTCCTCCTCAGGATGAAGCCATCGCGGCACTACAACGTCACATTGGCACCAAAGACAAAAACATGGCTCAGCTGTGCGCCGCCATTGAGGACTGCTATAAGCGTCTCCTCGCACCGTCAATGGAAACAGAACTGCGCACCCAACTTAAACAACAGGCTGATACCGAAGCCATACACGTGTTTCGTGAAAATGTGCGCGAACTTCTAATGGCAGCACCTCTGGGGCAAAAAACGATCCTTGCAATCGATCCTGGTTTTCGCACCGGGTGTAAGGTGGTTTGCCTTGATCAGCAGGGTAAACTGATCCACCACGATGTGATTTATCCCTTCACTGGGGAGGGGAAAGCGGCACAAGCGCAGAAAACCATTCAGGACCTGGTCAAGCATTTCAAGATAGAGGCCATTGCCATTGGTAACGGAACAGCTGGGCGGGAAACCCAGAGTTTTATTGCTGACTGTGCTCTGACACCGGCACCGATTATTGTGCAGGTAAATGAGAGTGGCGCTTCTATCTATTCAGCGTCCGACATCGCACGCCAGGAATTCCCCGAGCATGACATCACGGTGCGCGGTGCGGTCTCTATCGGGAGACGTCTGGCCGATCCTCTCGCCGAACTGGTTAAGCTTGATCCCAAATCAATCGGAGTAGGGCAGTATCAGCATGATGTAGATCAGTCCGCGCTGAAAAACAGTCTGGACGATACCGTTGTTTCTTGCGTAAATAGGGTGGGGGTTGAATTGAACACCGCCAGCGCAGCATTGCTTACCTATGTGTCAGGGTTGGGGCCACAACTAGCCCAAAACATAGTCACTTATCGAGAAGAAAATGGCCCTTTTGCAAGCAAAGCTCAGTTAAAAAAAGTAAAACGTCTGGGGCCAAAGGCATTTGAGCAGGCTGCAGGGTTTTTGCGTATTTACAATGCTCCAAACCCCCTCGACTGCTCTGCCGTCCATCCTGAGCGCTATAATCTGGTAAAACAGATATGTGCCGATAATGCCACGAGCGTGGCAGAACTTATGCAGAGCAAGGAGAAGCGCAGTTCCATAGATCTGAAACAATATTGCAACAGTGATATTGGCCTGCCAACGCTCACCGATATTATGGATGAACTCGCCAAGCCAGGGCGGGATCCTCGCGCACAGTTTGAGGTGTTCGCGTTCGCAGAAGGGATCGAAAAAATCGGAGATTTGCATGCCGGACTAAGTTTGCCTGGAATCATAACCAATGTGACCAACTTTGGTGCTTTTATCGATATTGGCGTGCATCAGGACGGGCTAGCCCATATCAGCCAACTGGCAGATGGGTTCGTTAAAGATCCAGCAGAGGTAGTAAAGGTGGGGCAAAAGGTTATTGCGCGTGTACTTGATGTAGATGAAAAGCGTAAACGCATAGCACTATCACTTAAAAAGGGGTAGGGGAGCATCGATTGCACCATAGCTGTTTACGTTGAAAATAGGAGTCAGTCGGAATAGCCGCAGTTAATTCCTGCGAACTCCGACTGACTCCTAGATGGTTTTTCAATAACGCCAGTTTACCAGAAGCATCATGGGAGCTAACTGTTCTGGCAGGCCGCCAAACCAGTAGATATTGTTCTTAATGACATTTATCAGCCCGATCTGAAGACCCTTGTCTGCTTTTTCAGCAAAATTTATCAGACCCAGTTGCACCCCATGCAGTTCATAGGCATGGTTAAACCAAGCCAGCTCAACCCCAGACATGCGCCCCGAACAGTAATTGGCAAAGCCTGCAACCTTAACACCGGTGAAATTCTCGGAATAGTTGGCCAGCAGCCCTAGACTCACCCCTGAACTCGTTCCGCTAGAGCCGTTTATAAGGCCTAGAACTAGGGCACGTTGCGGATTTTCCCCCCAGATATTGAGGGCTACACCGTCTATCCGAGTTGTACTGGAATGGATAGCAATATCTGGGGTCAGGCTGAGCTGAAAGGGTGCGACATCTGCCTGTACGTGGGTTACCATGCCTGCAATGCACAAAATAGCCGCAAATACCGTTACAAATACTGTCTTTTTCGCCATTAGTTTCTCCATGTCGCTAATAATCTCTCTTTTATATGGTCTATTTGGTTCATGCCAGCAGTAGCTCCATACCAACACCATGGCATGAAATGTTTGTATGCCTCACACCCTTGCCTTTATTCAACCTGTATCGGTATTATCGCCCCGGATGTTTACCGTAGCAGGTCAATAACGTTTCAGACAACGACCCGCCTTTAACTATAGCGGGTAATGGACAATTTAACAGTATGGATAAGTTTAGACACAATTTCAATACCATTGCCCAGTGTGGGATTCTGGCTAGCGGTGGGCTTACCCGCCTTGCTTTAAGTCCACCAGATCAGGAAGCTCGCGCGCACCTCATTAAAATAATGCAGCAAGAGGGGCTCAAGGTACATATTGATGCGGCGGGGAATATCCACGGCTTGTTGGAAGGGAGAGCGCCGGAGCTCGCTGCGGTAGTTATCGGCTCTCATCTGGATTCTGTTCCCCAAGGGGGGCACTACGACGGCGTGATTGGGGTTCTGGCTGGCATTGAGGTAGTCAGACGCCTTAACTCAGCCGGGCAACGTCCGCTACGGTCTTTGATAATCATTAACTTCTGCGCTGAGGAATCCAGTCGTTTTGGGGTGGCGACCCTAGGAAGCAAGGCTATTACTGGCAAAATAAGTACCGACGAACTTAAACAGATCACCGACAGTGAAGGTACGAGTTTTTACACCGCACTAAAGCAAAGTGGCTGCAACATAGATGCACTTGCGCAGGAGGTAATTGGTACGGGTGATATTCACGCATTTTTAGAACTCCATATAGAACAAGGACGGATTCTAGAGCAAAAAGATATCGATATCGGCTTAGTAACAGCTATCGCCGCCCCAAGTAGATTTGGCCTCACTCTTACCGGCCGCAGTGATCACTCCGGTAATACTCCCATGCATTTGCGCCGTGATGCCTTAGTTGGTGCGGCGGAAGTTGTCTTGGCAGTAGAGGAGATTGCACGCAATGCTGGAGCTTCTGGTGTAGGTACCGTTGGTGTGCTAAAGGTTGAGCCCGGCGCCATGAATGTGGTACCAGGTAGAGTTCATCTGCAAATTGATATACGTGACACCAACATGAACGCTAAAAACCAAGCAGTTACAGAATTGCAGCGTAGAATTAAATATATTGCACAGACGCGTAACCTTGGTTTCAATATCAAAACTCTGTGCAACGATGAGCCGACAATTCTGGATTCGGCACTGCGCAAACACATACAACATCTGGCCAGAAGCATGGATATATCTACCATGGAGATGTCCAGCGGGGCAGGGCACGATGCCATGCACTTTGCCGCCATAACACCCACTGCATTGTTGTTTATCCCAAGCATCGATGGGATAAGCCATAACATAAAAGAACAAAGCTCTTTTGAGGCGATAGCAAAAGGGGTAGAGCTGCTTTATGCCTGCGTACAGGATTTGACTGCAGCATAACACCAGCTCAGGTAGCGACTTTACCTCTGCCCCGTTTAGCATTCGCAACTGCCACGAGGATAGTATATGAAAAACGAAAAGCTCTACGCAAACCCAAAACTTCTCACCTCCGCGGATTCGGCAACCTTGCGGGACTTCTACGAGTCTAGGCATCCTGCGATTATTTCAGAGTTAATTTCAGGCTTAGCGGAAGAGGATATTTGGCCGTTAATCCAACATGCAGATAAACCTCTGCGTGCAGAAATTTTTAGCCATCTCGATGAAGACTTGCAAGTCAAGATAGTTGGATCCTTAAAATCCAAGGATGTTGCGAGCCTTATGACCGACATGCCTCCGGATAAACGCACTGACTTGTTTAAGGAACTGCCCGAAACCCTGCAGGAATTAGTGCTGCCGGCTTTGGCGCAGGCTGAGCGTGAGGACATCAGGACCCTGTCGGCGCACGAGGAGGGTACGGCTGGCGCAGTCATGACCTCCGCCTATGCGACATTATCCCCGGAGTTGACTACAGCTCAGGCCATCGAACGTCTCCGAGAAGTCGCTCCCGACAGCGAAACTATCTACTATGCGTATGTGCTGGGCGATCAGCGGCAGTTACTAGGCTTTGTATCCCTTAAAAAGCTTATTTTGGCGCACCGTGCTGCACGGATAGATGAAATCATGCACAAGCGGGTTTTATTTGCTCGGGTTGAGGATGACCAAGAAGAGGTGGCACGTAAAATCCAAAAATATGATTTACTCGCTTTGCCGGTTATCAACGCGCAGAATGCCCTTGTAGGAATAGTCACCCATGACGACGCTTTTGATATCATCACTCAGGAACACACCGAGGATATGGAAAAATTCATGGGGATCGTTGGTTCCCATGAGGATGCAGCCTATATCAAAACGAGCGTATGGGGGCATTTCAAAAATAGATATCCATGGGTGGTCGCGCTGGCAATATTGGGTTTGGTGTCCGGCTTTATTGTGCAGCATTTTGAGGGTTTGTTGCTCCAATTTGCAATTCTGGCAATGTTTATGCCTATGCTGGCTGATACCGGTGGCAATACCGGCAGTCAATCTGCCACCCTGGTAGTTCGAGCATTGGCTCTCAAGGAGATTACGTCCAAAGATGTCATGCGTATTCTAGGCAAGGAGTTCCAGGTTGCACTGCTGCTGGCATTACTCCTCGGGGTGATTGCTTTTGGCCGGGTATTCTTTTTTGGCGGTGGGTCGTCCATGCCGGACGGTTTTTCTTTGCTGCGAATCGCCAGCGCCATTTCACTGGCATTGGGGTTGCAGGTAATCACATCCACCTTAATAGGTGCTTTACTCCCTCTAGGAGCGTCAAAGTTAAAATTGGATCCAGCAGTTGTCGCCAGCCCAGCTCTGACTACCATTGTAGATATCACTGGACTAATGATTTACTTTACGATCGCCAAAATAATGATAGGCGGTCTCTGATTCCCAGAGCTCGGCAAATTCCACAAGATTGCCGTGCATATTTGAGGTGTGACTAAAGTTTACATAATACATATTACGCGACGTTGCGTAATTTATTGCATGGACTTAAATCCTAGAACCCTTATATTTATACTCTGTCGCTGAATTATGCAGAAACTATGGAGGTTTTATTGGCTGTGCAGACTCAAGAAGAAGTTTTAAATGCTGTCTTGCAATCAGCACAGCTCCCAACGTTGTCCAATGTGGCATCACGTCTGATTACCATAACGTCACAGGAAGAAACGACTATCAATGACATTGCCTCTCTCATCTCCAAGGATGTGTCGTTGTCAACCAAACTTCTGCGTGTGGTCAATTCAGCTTTTTATAGTTTCCCGCAACCAATAGGCACTATTCACCAAGCAGCCTCAATTCTTGGCACTAATGCGGTGCGCAGTCTAGTTCTGTCTTTTTCATTCCTGAAACCGGAACAGACAAATTCCACCACCTTTGACTACGCACGCTTCTGGGAAAACTCTCTGTTTAAAGCTGTTACTGCGCGTATGCTTATGACGGCCATGAAAGCCGAAGATTCGGAGGAAGGATTTGTCGCCAGCTTACTCCAAAATCTAGGTATTATGATATTGGCGCGTGCGTATCCGGATCAATACCCCAAGGTAGCTAAAATGCTGGTATCTTCTGATTCCGCGGTAAAGTGCACAGATCTGGAGAAACAGATAATCGGCGCAGATCATACCTATATCGGCAGCGAAATTGTAAAAAAATGGGGCTTCCCCGAAACCCTAGTCGCCCCTATTGCCTACCATCATTCTCCACATGAATACCCCGGCGAATCACAGAAAATCAGACTTTTGTGCCAGGTAGTTCACTTGTCCGACATGTTATCTAAGGCACGCCAGTCAAAAAACCCCGAAGAACATGTAGTTGAATTTCGACACCTTGCTAAGCAGAGACTTGGACTCAATGACGCTGTACTTGCGAATCTGCTGGATAGGGTTCATACCGAAGTTGAGAAGAACGCTCAATTTTTCAACCTTAAAATTGAGCCTCAAAAATCCATCGCTGAGATCTTACAGATCGCCAACGCCGAACTGAGCGTTCTAAATTTAAGCTACGAACAGATGAACCGTTCCTTGGTAGAAAAAACTGTAAAACTAGAACTGTTGACTAAAGAATTGGAAAAGAAAAACTTATTTCTGGAAAAACTCGCTCACATTGATGGGTTGACCGAAGCTTATAATCATCGTTATTTTCAGATTTTTCTAGATAAAGAGATCAAGCGCGCAGATCGCAATGAAAGTAATGTCAGCGTAATTATGATAGATATCGACCTCTTTAAACCATTTAACGACAAATATGGACATCAGATCGGCGACCAGATCCTTATTCAGTTTTCCCGGCTGTTTCGTGAATCGATCCGCGAATATGATCTGTTTGCACGCTACGGCGGCGAGGAATTTATTTTGATTTTGCCAGATACTGAATTAAATCAAGCTGGTGAGGTTGCAGAAAAACTGCGCGCCATGATAGCTGGACACACCTTTACGTACGAGCATGCGAGCTACCATATAACTGCAAGCTTTGGAGTTGCTTCTATCAAGCCTGCCGCTGACAATTTTGGCAAAAATGAACTTATTTCACAGGCAGACAACGCCCTGTACGAATCTAAAAAGAAAGGTCGTAACACCGTCTCTATCTACAGCAGCAAGAAAAAGTGGTTTGGACGTTGATTTTTCTACCTAAAGTCTCATCTCCGTTATGCCGATATCTCTTGTAGAGTATCCAATATATCCAAAGCCAACCCACGGAAGGGAGCATAGACATGGCACAGACAATCAATAACACTAATCTTGATCAATTTCGGGCTGAAAGCCAGCGCGTGATGCAGCAAAACCGGCAGCATCAGGCTGGTGCCGCAGTAGACAAACCTGCTGTCGAATCAACAAAACAATATGCGGATAATGTCACTTTGGGGGAACCAGCCTCACCTGCTGGCCTGTATCGAGCAGATATGAGCACCACTGAAGACCCTCAACTCACCCTCTTGCGCAGTCTGGTGCTGCAAATCTTTGAAGAGCAAGGTCTGGCGACAAAACTATCTATGGGTGACACAAGTATAGATATTAAGAGCCTGACACCAGGACAGGCGCAGGAGTTGGTAGCTGAAGATGGATATTTTGGCGTAGAACAGACGTCAGAAAGGATATTCAAAGGAGCTATTGGCATTGCTGGGGGTGATGCGACTCGTCTTGATGCCATCCTTAAAGGGGTAGAGAAAGGCTTTGCCGAAGCAGAAAAAGCCTTCGGTGGCACCCTACCGGAGATATCCTACAAAACCAGGGAAGCAGTTTTGGAGAAGCTCAACAACTGGGCGGAGTCCAACAGCCCCGGCTAAGTTTAATTCTACGCAAAAATCCTCTTAACTTAGATACTAGCCCCGGCCCGGTTTAAAATATCCCGGCGCCGGGTTTTATCTAGCAGAGTCACAAACCCAAGCATACCATTGATGCTGTTACCGAGAAAATAGCGCTCACGCTTTTTTATGTCATCGGGTAAAGATTCGATCTTGGCAAAGTAAGAATCATGGTGCAACAGCCAGGGGTACATTTCTGCGTGAAGCTGCTCTTTGCCCTCCCCCTCTAAACTAGATTCAATCCCTGCACCATTATTCTCTGTTAACTCTACTATCCGCTTTACCCACAGATGCAGTTGCTTTTCAGCCACGTTTAAAAGTTCCATGGCCTTGTCTTGCATGGTGCTATGGGCAAAAATCATTTTTTGCGGTTTATGTGTCATTACGCATTGGAGGGATTCAAGGGCAATGTCCAGATCAAAACGCGGCGGTGTTGCGGGGCGCATATAGACCCCATTGGGAGTATCAAGGCACACACCAGCGACCTCACCGGCCATAAGCAATTCACCATACATAAAACTCAAGTGATGTGCGGCATGTCCTGGAGTCTGCAACGCTGTAATTCCGATATCTTCAAGGACAGGACGATAATGGATGTTTTTCTCCGGAATCGGGATAATTTCCCCATATTCTAACGCTACCTTACCCAACACCTTGAGTGAACCTTCCCACAGGGCTTGCGGGGCAAGCATGTGTTTAATCCCGACGGGGTGACAAATCACCTGTGCATTGGGGAAATGGCGCAACAACTCCCCCGTTCCTCCGGCGTGATCAATATGGGTGTGGGTGAGTAAAATATAGTCAAGGTGCTCAACCCCGTACTGCTGCAAAGCTTGCAGCAGTACGGGGATACTTGAGAGCGGGCCCGGATCGAGCACAAAACTTGTCGTGGTATCAGCGTAAATCCAGGCGTTGATGAAGTTGCGAAACCCTTCCAGATTCGGCTGATCCAGATATACTTGGTGGAAACAGTTGTAGTCCATACAGGGCCCTATTTGCCTATTCATCTTGGTTTATAAGTAAAGAAATGGAAATGGGGAAATGCTCGTACTTATGCGCATTCCGAGAAACCACAGGCATGACATACACAGCAACCACCTTCATGCTCCACTGGGCCGCCACATTCCGGACAGGCACCTCCTTGGACATTTTGACCCACCACCTCCTCTTCATATTGAACATGCTGATGGATGGCCTTAGCCAGAGCATCGGCGCAGGAGGTGATTTTGTTTGCGCCAAATCCAGCGTGTTTATGGCATGAGATCCCGATCAGTTGTTTTACCGCCTGACGCGCCTGGACCCCACTGCGCCACGCTAAAGAGACTAGGCGTCCTAGGGCTTCGCACTGCGATGCCGCACAGCCACCGGCTTTGCCCATGGTGGTGAAAACCTCAAACAGTCCATGTTGATCTTCATTGATGGTTACGTAGAGGGGACCGCAGCCGGTTTCCATTTGATACGTTGCGCCAGACAATTTCCGTGGGCGGTTGCGCTTACGGCTCTGTTTGCCGCTCTCCACAGGGATATTAATCCCTTCGGAATCTTCTTTTTTTAGAGACAATACCTGATTATCCCGTGATCCATCGCGGTAGATTGTTACTCCTTTACATCCATTTTCATAAGCCATTTGGTACACACTGGAAACATCATCACGGGTGGCGGAATTACAGAAGTTTACCGTCTTTGACACCGCATTGTCCGTGTGTTTCTGAAACACTGCCTGCATTTTGATGTGATCTTCAGGGGTGATGTCGTGGGCGGTAACAAAAATTCGACGGATATCCTCGGGGATCTGTTCAAAATCTTTGATGCTGCCCTTTTCAGCGATCAGCTTCATCAACTCCAAAGAATAAAACCCACGTTCACGCGCGATACGTTCAAACAGGGGGTTTACCTCGACTAGAATATCATTGTCCATAACCTGGCGGATATAAGACACCGCGAACAGGGGCTCCACGCCACTGGAACTATTGGCAATAATAGAAATTGTTCCGGTAGGGGCAATGGTGGTGCAGGTAGCGTTGCGGATCTCTCCCATCCCGCGCTGATCATAGGTGCTCCCCTTAAAATTTGGAAACGCACCTCGTTCGGCGGCTAACTGTTTTGACGTAGCATGGGATTTTTCGTTTATAAAGCCCATTATCCTGTTTCCCAGAGCGATAGCTTCGGTGCTGTTGTAGGGGATTTGCAGCAGGATTAGCAGGTCGGCCCAGCCCATGATGCCCAGCCCAATTTTACGGTTGGCGAGGGACATGTCGCGTATCTGTTCGATGGGGTAGTTATTGACATCAATGACGTTGTCAAGAAAACGGGTAGCCAATGCTATGGTCTGTTCGAGTTTGTCCCAGTTAACCTCACCCTCTTTGGTTACCATCTTGCTCAAATTAATAGACCCAAGGTTACATGATTCATAGGGCAGCAAAGGCTGCTCTCCGCAAGGGTTGGTACTTTCAATCTCCCCAATATGCGGAGTTGGGTTGTCGCGGTTGAGGCGGTCGAGGAAAATAATACCGGGCTCACCATTGTTCCACGCCAGATCAACGATATGGTCGAAAACCTTCGGCGCCGACATCCGATCTACTTCAGCTCCTGTTCGAGGATTAATGATGGCGTAGTCTTGGTTGGACTTCACCGCCTCCATAAACTCTTCGGTAATCCCGACGGAGATGTTGAAGTTGGTCAAGACATTCTGATCTCGCTTGCTCATGATGAAATCCATGATATCCGGATGATCAACCCGCAGTATTCCCATGTTGGCACCGCGTCTGGTCCCCCCCTGTTTGATGGTTTCTGTTGCGGTGTCAAATACGTTCATAAATGACAGCGGCCCCGATGAAACTCCTTTGGTGGACAGGACGACATCGTTAGCCGGTCGGATGCGGGAAAAGGAAAAACCCGTACCGCCACCGCTTTTATGAATCAGCGCTGTATTCTTGACTGCCTCAAAGATACTCTCCATGGAATCTTCCACCGGCAGGACGAAACAGGCGGACAGTTGCCCCAATTCACGTCCGGCGTTCATCAAGGTCGGAGAGTTGGGCAAAAACTCCAGATTGGTCATCATAGAGTAAAACTTGGCGCTGATCTCCGCTACATCCTCTTCGGCATACTTTGCTTCCGCCTGCGCTATGGCATCAGCCACACGTTGAAACATATTGGCCGGTGTTTCCAGAGACCTCCCCTCTTCATCGCGCTTGAGATAGCGTCGTTCAAGGACGGTGAGTGCGTTTTTGGTCAGTGAAATAGCATCTGAACTGCGGTACTCTGTCATTGCGCCTGTTCCTTTGATTTTATATTCGAATTCGAACGGTTGAAGTGAAGCGGGCGATACTGATAATTGATGTGCGCGAAACGCAGGTAAACACCATTACTCAGGATGCGCTCAACATGGGTCAATACTGAACGAACACCACATACGGTGGAAGAAACGAATTCTAACCACAACATGTCGTGGTGTCAACCAACATTCCTTACTTATATACGTAAAACTGGCGCAGGATTGATGTTGGCTGATGTCGACCACTTTTGGGCTACTCTTGGGCAACCATAGGCGGTTTTATTTCCCATTGCCTTTGTAGCAGGTGGGATGATATTTTGGCGCGAGCTTTAGGCTCCGTGGCTCTAATTCCATGCTAAGTAGCAACATCCCAATATTTTCCCTCAATTTATTATTAAACTCAACCTCCAGGATCGCCCTTGTCCATCTATCTTGACAATGCCGCTACCTCGTTCCCCAAACCTGAATCTGTGTATACACAGCAGGATTACGTGGCTAGAAACTATGGGGCCAACCCAGGTCGTGGAAGCTACAAAATGGCCCGAATTGCCGCCCAGACCATGGCGGCAACACGCGAGATGGTCGCTGATTTCTTCAATATTTCGTCCAGTTCACGTATCGCTTTTACTTTTAACGCTACCCAGGGAATCAATACCGCCCTGTCGGGCATACTCGAGCCAGGACATAGAGTGGTCACCACGAGCGTAGAACATAATGCCGTAGTCAGGCCTCTGCACCAACTTCAGCAGGAAGGGGTCGAAGTCTTCAAGGTTTTAGCTGATGCCCAGGGGCGGGTCACTTCTGAAGACGTTTATCGCGCCTGCGGGGACGCCACCACCAAACTGGTGGTAATGACCCACTGCTCCAACGTTACCGGTGCGGTGCAGCCCGTTGCGAAAATTGGCAAATTCTGCCATGAGCACGACATTATATTTATGCTGGATGCGGCGCAAAGTGCCGGAGTACTTCCCATAGATGTTGATGCTATGCATATAGACATCCTTGTCGCTCCGGGACATAAGGGCCTACTGGGACCGCAGGGAACCGGCTTTATCTATGTAAGAGACGGATTAAAGATTAAACCCCTCATTCGTGGCGGCACCGGGAACCTATCTAGCCAGGCGCAACAGCCTCTTGAGATGCCAGAATTACTGGAAAGTGGTACCCTTAACACTGCTGCACTGGCGGGGCTAGGTGCAGGAATGAAGTACATCCTTCATCAGGGCATGGATAACATCCATGCGCATGAACAGCGCCTACTCCAATTACTCTGGGATGGGCTAGGAGGAATCCCCGGAGTATGCTGCTACGGGCCGGAACCAGGCCCCACACATTCCGGCTTGGTGTCTTTTACTTTGAATAATCAGTCTACAGTCGAGACAGGTTTTTTTCTCGACCAGAACTTTGATATAGCGGTACGCACCGGTCTGCATTGTGCGCCAGATGCGCATAAAACTATCGGTACATTCCCCGGCGGGACAGTGCGAGTCAGCCCTGGATGTTTCAATACCGAACAGCATATACACACATTTATTCAAGCGATTAAGAGCATCACCTCACAGCCATTTTAACCACCGAAGAGCGGAGAAAACATGCCAAAAAAATTCATTCTTGATACCAACGTCCTCCTACATGACGCGCGCGCCATGTATAAGTTTACCGATAACGAGGTTGTTATCCCCATCACTGTCATTGAAGAAATTGATACTTTCAAAAAGGATCTCAATGAAATTGGGCGTAACGCGCGCCAGGTTTCACGTCAGTTGGATAAACTGCGCCAGACCAACAGCCTCATTAAGGGAGTGCCGCTGGAAAATGGTGGCAGTGTAAGGGTTGTTTTGTTTGCAAAAGACTACGCAGACAAACTCCCCCCCGGATTAAGGATCGAGCGTGCAGACAACCGTATTCTTGCTATTGCCGCAGCCGAAATGGAAAACAGTACCGATCCGGTGATTTTTGTCACTAAAGACACCAACTTGCGCATTAAAGCCGATGCTATGGGGCTCATTGCTCAGGACTATGAATCAGACAAGGTCTCCATCGACGAGCTCTACTCAGGCACTACCGAGTTGGAGGTCCCTGCGACAGAAGTTGATCGTTTTTACGGACAGGGTTACCTTGATTTTGAAAATGAGGCTAATGAAACCAAGCGCAGCCTATATCCCAATGAGTGTGTCACTCTGATCGATGCTGGGAACCCATCTCACACCGCCTTGTGCAGATATCACGCCGCGAAGAAACGTCTGCTGCCTCTGTACAAGCCGAGCAAAGAGGGAATCTGGGGCATTCAAGCACGCAACAGAGAACAGCACTTTGTGTTGGATATTCTTTTAGATACCGATATCCAACTGGTTACTCTAGTGGGTAAAGCTGGTACCGGTAAAACCTTGCTTGCCATTGCTGCGGGGCTGCAACTTGTTGCCGATGACAACCGATACAGCCGTTTACTTATTTCGCGTCCAGTATTCCCCATGGGGCGTGATTTGGGCTTTCTACCCGGTGATGTAGAACAAAAACTCGCACCTTGGATGCAGCCTATCTTCGATAACGTCGATCTGCTCCTCAATTCTGTGGAGGATCGTGGTAAACGCAAACGCGGTTACCGTGAGTTAGTGGATATGGGAATCATGGAGATAGAACCACTGACATACATCCGCGGTCGCTCTATCCCAAACCAGTACATGATCGTTGATGAAGCACAAAACTTGACGCCACACGAAATTAAAACCATTATTACCCGCGCTGGCGAAGGAACCAAAATTGTGTTGACTGGCGACCCTTACCAAATTGATAACCCATATGTAGATTCAGCGAGTAACGGACTTGCTTATGTGGTTGAAAAATTCAAAGGAGAGGCTGCCGCCGGGCATATCACTTTGACTCAAGGAGAACGCTCGGGGCTGGCTGAACTTGCAGCCAACTTGTTATAACATGTTACTTTTGCGTATGGACTCAGCATGCTTCTGTTGACCCTAGAATCTTCTTGTGATGAAACCTCTGCCGCTGTAGTGCGCGACGGTAAGACCGTGTTGAGCAATATCGTTGCTTCCCAGATCGATATACATGCTGAATATGGCGGTGTCGTCCCTGAGCTAGCAGCGCGGCACCATTTACAGTCCTGTCCAGTGGTAATTGATCAGGCTTTGCGTAAGGCTGGGGTTACTCTGGAGCAGATAGACGGAATTTGTGTGACTAGAGGCCCGGGGCTAATCGGCGCCCTACTCGTCGGAGTATCGGCCGCAAAAGCACTAGCCTTTGCATGCGATATCCCGCTGGTTGGGGTTCATCATATAGAAGGGCATATTCTTGCTCCCCTGCTGGAAAACGACATAGAGTTCCCCTATCTGGCTCTGGCCGTATCCGGAGGGCATACGCATCTGTATATTGTCAGGCACATAGGTGCTTACGAATTGATTGGCCATACCTTGGATGATGCTGCAGGCGAGGCTTTTGACAAGGTAGCGAAGATGTGCGGCCTCAGTTATCCAGGTGGAGCACAAATAGATCAACTGGCTGCCGTGGGTGATGCTAAAATGTTTAACTTCCCACGCCCAATGCTGCAACACAAAGGTTACAACTTCAGTTTCAGCGGCATAAAAACCGCCGTTATGACCCAACTAAAAAAGATGGAATCTCCGCTTGAAGCGGATGTCCTTGCGGGGTTAGCGGCTTCGTTCCAGGCGGCGGTGGTGGAGGTTCTATATAAAAAGACCTTACGCGCGGCACAGGAATATAAGCTTAAACGTATTGTAGTTGCTGGAGGAGTAGCATGTAACAGCGGTCTGCGTCAGGTCTTTACGAAAAGCGGTGCGACGGAGGTTTTCTTTCCATCGGCTAAATTGTGCGCGGACAACGCCGCTATGCTTGCGGTAGCAGGCGAATACTATCTTAATCAGGGCATAACTTCAGACCTGGATCTGAATGCCTGCAGCACTTGGCCTCTAGAACAGGCCGGCGCAGAAATGCTGGATTTGCAACCTGAGACGAAGAATATTGGGGGATAAATTACAGATTCATGTGGCGACAGGGGTGGATAAGCAGGCAGTCGAAGCTTTTTTTACTCCGATTTTTACGTATCAAGGCCAAACCTGATGAAATTGCAAAAGGTTTCGCCTTGGGCATTTTTATCGGCATGACCCCGACTATTGGTCTGCAGACCCCAGTAGCGATTTTTATGGCGGTATTGTTGGGCCAAGACAAGATAGCTGCAGCCTTGGCAGTATGGATCAGCAATCCAATTACAGCCCCATTTATATATATGGCGGAATATAAAACAGGACGTTTCCTCCTGGATACTCCGTATGTTTTGTTTCCCAAGGAACTCAGCATTGAAACAATATTTCAACTCGGCTCCAACCTGGTTGTTCCTCTGTGTCTGGGCAGCCTTATCTACGCGGTGCTAGCAGCTGCAATATCCTATGCAGTGGTGCTGCGCATGGTGCCATTATTAAAATCCTACCGCATCGCCAGATGGCCGCGACCATTCAAGCGCCGCCGCAACCATTCACGCTAGTCTGTGACAATCCAATCGGTACTCGAATCCCCCTCTTTACAAAGGGGGATTCGAGATCAATCTTTAAAGAAGAACACTAGCCTACGCGGTTTCTTCGCGCCGCGGTATTACTGGCGCGTCAATTGACGATAGCGGATGCGGTGCGGCTGCTCTGCATCACGCCCCAGGCGTTTTTTTCTGTCCTCTTCATATTCAGTATAATTTCCTTCAAACCAAGAGACCTGACTATCCCCCTCAAAGGCAAGGATGTGGGTGACTATCCGGTCGAGAAACCAGCGGTCATGGCTTATAATCATGGCGCAACCAGCAAAATTTTCCAGCGCCGTTTCTAGTGCTCGCATGGTGTTGATATCCAGATCGTTGGTGGGCTCGTCAAGTAGAAGAACATTAGCCCCGGAGCTCAAGGTTTTAGCCAGATGCACGCGATTGCGCTCCCCACCGGAAAGATTACCCACTTTTTTCTGCTGATCGCTACCGGAAAAGTTAAAATGACTCACATAGGCACGTGAATTTACTTCACGCTCCCCGAGCTGCATTAGTTCCTGTCCGCCACTGATCTCTTCCCAGATAGTGTTCTCGCTGTTAAGGCTGTCCCGGCTTTGATCTACATATGCAAGCTTGACGGTGGAGCCTGTGTTGAGATCACCGCTATCGGGCTGTTCTTGTCCGATTATCATGCGAAATAAGGTGGTCTTCCCCGCGCCGTTGGGGCCGACCACCCCCACAATGCCACCACGAGGCAATATAAAGTTCATATCATCGATCAAAAGGCGATCAGTGTAACCCTTGCTGACATGCTCAGCTTCGATTACAACATCACCTAAGCGCGGGCCGGAGGGGATAAAAATCTCCAGATCTTTCTGCCGTTCCTTCGCCTCAGCGCCGAGTAATTCTTCATATGAAGATATGCGTGCCTTGCTTTTGCTGTGGCGCCCTTTAGGTGACATCTGGATCCACTCCAGCTCGCGCTGTAAGGTACGTTGACGCGCGGATTCTGCCTTTTCTTCCTGCTGCAGACGCTTGTTCTTCTGCTCCAGCCAAGAGGAGTAATTCCCCTTCCACGGAATCCCCTCACCGCGATCTAGTTCGAGAATCCATCCGGCTACATTGTCCAAAAAATAGCGATCATGGGTTACGGCAATGACCGTTCCTTGGTAGCGCTGCAGATGCTGCTCCAACCATCCCACAGTTTCAGCATCGAGATGGTTGGTGGGCTCATCCAGCAGGAGGATATCCGGTTTTTGCAGTAGCAGACGGCACAAGGCCACGCGTCGTTTTTCTCCCCCAGAGAGTACCTTGACCTGCATATCTGAAGGGGGGCAGCGCAGCGCATCCATAGCTAATTCCAGGCGTGAATCCAGATCCCACGCATCTAAATCATCTAGACGCCCCTGTACGACAGCCTGACGCTCACACAGCGCCGTCATGGCGTCATCATCCATGGGTTCTGCAAACTTCATGTTGATCTCTTCAAACTCTTTAAGCAGGTCTACTGTTTCCTGTACCGCTTCTTCTACGCACTCACGCACGGTTTTAGTCGCGTCTAGTTGCGGTTCCTGCTCAAGATAACCTACGCTGTACCCTGGAGATAAAACTGCTTCGCCGTTAAATTCCTTATCCACTCCGGCCATGATGCGCAGCAAGGTACTCTTACCGGAACCGTTGAGCCCTAGCACCCCAATTTTGGCGCCATAAAAATACGACAGGGATATATCCTTGATGACGGGCTGTTTATTATAGAACTTACTCACCCTCATCATGGAGTAGATTATTTTTTTACTGTCTTCACTCATGTGCTATTCTCCTGCAAGAATCGAAGTTATACGTTGACACATGCGTCAACTAACTCACCAACTAACAACATCAGCTCAATGCGGCGCATCCGAGCCAGTATCCTGACATAAGTATTAACCAACACTTTAAAGCATGAAACTACCTGTTTTTAGGGCGAAACATGCACCATAGAGAACAGAGGAACATATGTCCACATCCTTCTGGGTAGGTACAGCCATCATCGTTGCCGCAGCATTGTTTGTCCTCGGCGTTTCTTTCAAAAACTCCCGCCAACTGCTGTTCAATCCGGAAGAGACGCGCCAAGCACGCTATCAGGCGGAACCGGAAAAACTCCCGCACCAGCGCTTTAACCAGCATGGAGTCGCTCCGAGTACGCTCAACCTTCAAACAGAAGACGGCGTAAAACTCAAGGCGTGGTATGTCCCGTCCACTGCAGGTGCTACAATAATCCTGCTGCATGGCTACAAGATGGACAGTGGAGAGATGGCCTCCATTGCAGCCATGCTAGTACGGCATGGTTTTGGCTTCATTGCACCAGATCTGCGCGCTCACGGTGACAGCGAAGGGGAATTGATCACCTTTGGACAGCATGAGTTACTGGACGTTAAAGCCGCAGCAGATTATATCGCAAACCGCGAACCGGACAATACCTTTGGAATCCTAGGCAACTCCATGGGTGGAGCCCTGTCTCTGTGCTACGCCGCCCAAGATGATCGCATCCAAGCAGTTGCTGCGCAGTCGCCCTATGCAAGTGTGCGCCATAGTCTCAAGCAGGGGATAAAACATTTTACCGGCTTGCCCCCCTTCCCCTTTGTCCCCTTAATTCGCATGTTCAGCCTTCCATATGTAGATCTGGATAACCCGCGCATATCTCCGTTAGCTATGATGCCGGCGCTCAAGGGAAAATCGGTGCTAATCATGATGGGGGGAGCGGACATGGTGGTTGAACCGCAAGGAGCGGAGCAATTGTTCCGAGCCGGAGGCGAAACAACCAGACTCTGGTTTGAACCCGAATTGACCCATGTTGCATTCCATATCGACATGCCAGAACAATTCGAGCGCAATATGGTGGAATTTTTCTCCACTAGTCTGCTACACAGCAAGGATTAACCTAATGAAGCTGACCTGCATACAAAACCACTTTCTAGCCAACATCGGCAAGCTCTAGCTTTTCTCCCCACCGGCGTTCCATGGTTTCCAGCATGGGGGCCAATTCCGCCCGCTGTAATGCATCTGCAGCTATGCATTCAAAGGCATCTGCCCGCGCGTATTCGAGGATTTCTCGATCAGCGAGCAGATCCGCCACCCTGAATTCAGGCAACCCTGATTGCTGGGTGCCCAGGAACTCACCCGGACCGCGCAACTGCAAGTCAGCTTCGGCGATGTTAAAGCCGTCGCGGTATCTCTCCATAATATGCAGACGCTCCCTCCCTTGGGCGGAACAATTGTGGGAATGGAACAAAAAGCAGTAACTCTTCTGCGCACCGCGCCCTACCCGACCGCGTAACTGATGCAATTGTGCCAAACCGAAGCGCTCCGCATGTTCGATAACCATAACGCTTGCATTGGGTACATCAATTCCAACTTCAATAACCGTCGTGGCCACAAGCACATCTAGCTCACCCTGTTTGAAGCTGGTCATAACCGCATCTTTATCCGCACTGCGCATACGTCCGTGCAGGAGCCCTACGCGGCAAACATCACCAAGGTCATCATTTAGTTGAATAAACGCATCTTGTGCTGCTTTAAGTTCCAAGGTTTCGGATTCTTCCACTAGTGGATAAATAAAATAACTCTGGAATCCGGCCTGAGTCTGCTCTTTGATGAAATTATACAGTCCAGCGCGCTTGGCCTCAGACAGAACCCTAGTCACAACGGGGATACGCCCCTGAGGCAATTGATCAATAATCGAGATTCGCAATTCACCATACAGGGTCATCGACAGGGTTCGCGGGATGGGGGTCGCGGTCATAACCAGAATATCGGGGTTACTCCCTTTTTTACGCAACGAATTGCGCTGTTTAACTCCGAAGCGATGCTGTTCGTCGATAATCCCCAAACCGAGATCGTTAAACCGTACATCGTCTTGGAGCAACGCATGGGTTCCCACTATGGTATGCAGCTCACCCGTGGCCAATTGATGCAAAAGCTCTTTACGCCTGCGCCCTGGGGTGGAGCCGGTCAGAAGTGCGATGTTCAACTGCAGATTTGGCAGCCAGGTAGCAAAAAAACGGTAGTGCTGTTCCGCCAGAATTTCTGTAGGGGCAATTATCCCCACTTGTGCGCCGTTCTCTACAGCGATCAGCGCACTCAGGAGAGCTACAATGGTCTTGCCGCTGCCGACGTCCCCCTGCAGCAGACGGTGCATGGGAGCTGGCGCCATCATATCGTGCTTGATTTCACTTAAAACACGCTTTTGCGCTGGGGTGAGTTGAAACGGAAGTTGTTCTAGGAGTGGACGCGTGTAGCGATGGGAGACTGCGAATGCGCGCCCGCTTTGTTTGTTCTGTCGATCCTGGCGTAAAGCCAGACCTAACTGCAAATAAAAGAAGTCGGCGTAGATCAAACTCCGGTGCGCCATCGAAGTACGATCCTGTAATTTCTCTATAGCGACGTTATTGTCCGGATTATGGACCTGATAAATCGCTTCATTCAGGTCCAACAAGGAATGCCTGGTACGTAGATATTTGGGAATTTCTGATCGCAGCAAGCCAGCATATGTTGCCACCGCTGCATGCACCAAAGAGCGCATCCTCTGCTGGCTTATTCCTTCAGTGAGTGGATAGATGGGCAGGATGCGCGCGTCCAGTTGCGCGTCCGGATCAAATTCAACCTCAGGGTGGAGAATTTCGCGATTGGGGCCGAAGGTACGTACCTCACCAAAGCCTAAAATTTCGCGTCCGGGACGGTAGGAGCGCTCCATCCAGTTGCGCTGGTAGTGGAACCACTTAAGTGCGATCGTCCCAGTTTCATCCCCCACTAGAGCCTCAAAAACAGCTTTGGGCCCTCTACCTCCACGCTTAATTTCGGCAGCACTAATTACCCGCGCACGAAAAGGGGCGCTCTGCCCAGCACCAAGATTGCTTACGGTCGTTAGGTGGCGTCGATCTTCATAGCGAGCGGGGAGATGATAAAGTAGATCTTCAATGGTGTGCAAGTTCAGACGTGCAAGTTTTTCACGCAGGCGGTCACCAACCCCTTTGAGCTTCGTAAGAGGGGATAAAAGCTCGCTTTCTGCATAATTAGAACGCGTCATCCTATATCTAGACAGTCAGCGCTGTTCAGCTCAGGGGTGCTCTGTCAGAGCGATCAGACGGGCAAGCAGTTCTTCTGGATCAAGCCCATGATTTATAGCCCCGTGGCGCAGCGACTCATGTTTAGCCCCAGAGCAACTCGAACAATGCAGGCCAAACTCGCCAAGCACTACTTGAGCCTCGGGATAGAGACGAAGGATATCAACCATTTTAGTGTTTAAATCTATACGTGGCATACTCATTATTTATACTCGATATCAGTAACTTCATACACTTTGAGCCCGGCGGGCACTTTAATTCGAACTTCATCATCTACGACATGGCCAATAAGGGCTCTGCCAACAGGAGAAGTAACAGAAATTTTTGCCTCTTTGATGTCAGCCTCATCCTCTCCAACAATCTGATACACCACCTCTGTCTCGTTATCCACATCATACAGAGTGACAGTGGCCCCAAAAACAATTTTGTCCGATTCAATCTTTGTGGGGTCAATCACTTCAGCGCGCGCAATTTTATCGTTGAGATCCTTGATGCGGGCTTCAATATACCCCTGCCGATCCTTGGCAGCATCGTACTCGGCATTTTCTGACAGATCGCCATGTGATCTGGCTTCGGCGATATCCTCCACCACCTTGGGGCGATCAACGCGCATACGCTGCTTCAGTTCCTGGCGGAGTTTATCGTACGACACAGGGGTCATGGGAATTGAGTCTGACATGGCAAATTCCTTTATTTTCTCTATTTTGTGTATTAAAGCAATAAAGTTACGGGCAGGCTCATGGCCCACCCGTAACTTTAACTCTTCAGTCCAATTTTATATGCTAACGTTGGCGTTTTTGCATGAAGTGCTCAGGACATAATTACTTCGAGTGTACCTCGCTTAATTCCCCAAAAACGCTTCTATTTTCCTAATCTAAGGGTAAGAATTATACCCACGCTTGTGACGAACGTCAAGCTCTACAAGCGTCTTTTTTATATCTCTTTGTGGACCACTCTTCCAGCCCGCAGGGTCATAACAGCCTTCCCTTTCATGCTCTGTTGCTCAAACGGGGTGTTAAACGAGCGCGAGCGTATACTCTGGCGCGTCACTTCCCACGTGTGCTCGAGGTTGATCAGGGCGATATCAGCTACAGCGCCAGCGATCAGGGTTCCGCGTGGGATTCTGAGTACATTCGCGGGCTTACAACTCAGGCACGCAATAACCTCATTGAGCGAAAGCACCCCCTCATCGACCAAGCGCAGAGACAGCGGAAGCGCAGTTTCCAGCCCGATCATGCCGAATGCGGCGTAAACAAATTCCATGTTTTTATCATCGATATGATGCGGAGCGTGGTCGGTCGCAATAGCATCGATGGTGCCATCTCGCAGACCCTCTTTCATGGCAGCAACATCGGCGGCAGTACGCAGCGGTGGACCAACCTTGGCATTTACTTCGTAACCACGCACAGCTTCTTCGGTCAGAGTAAAATGGTGGGGAGTAACCTCACAAGTGACTCGGACCCCACGCTGTTTGGCTTCCCGGACCAGCTCAACGGTGCGTTTGGAGGAGATATGACATATGTGCAGACGGGCGCCGGTAAGCTCTGCCAGCATAATATCGCGAGCGACACTCGCCGCCTCAGACACCCACGGGTTTCCAGTCAATCCGAGTTCGGTGGAAAGCGGGCCTTCGTTCATAACCCCCCCGTCTTTGATAGATTCGTCCTCGGAGTGGGCGATGATAGGCATATCAAATCCCTGCGCATACTCCATGGCGTGGCGCAACATCGCCCCATCTTCCACATTCAGGCCGTCATCGGAAAAACCAACGCAGCCGGCCAGCTTGAGGTCGCCCATCTCCACCAGCGAATCCCCTTGTTGTCCTTTGGTGATGCTGCAGATAGGAAATACATTGGCGTAACCTTCAAGTTCGGCTTTTTGGATCATATACCGCGTAATGGCTTTATTGTCGTTACTTGGGTTGGTATTGGGCATACAGGCAACAGAGGTAAAGCCTCCGGCGGCGGCGGCCCTAGTTCCGGAGACGATATCTTCTTTGTACTCATACCCCGGATCGCGCAAATGCACGTGTATATCCACCAACCCAGGAGTTATCAGTAAGCCGGTAGCATCTATCACCTGGTCATCTGCTGCTGGCTGCACCTGCGCGGCGATGCTTTCAATACATCCGGCACTGATCACTACATCCAAGATAGCGTCAATATTCTGCGCTGGATCTATTACTCTTCCGTTTTTTATAATGGTTTTCATGGCACCTACCTTTTATGCATAAAAAATAGCTTATCAAGCATCATTTCCGCCTGCCAACAGGTACAAGAGTGCCATTCTGACCGCCACACCGTTTTCTACCTGTTCCAGGATAACGCTCTGTTTTCCATCGGCTACATAGGATGAGATCTCCACCCCGCGATTCAGCGGTCCGGGATGCATAATGATGGCATCCGGTTTGGCTAGCTTCAGGTTTCCTGGATTGAGCGCAAAAAACTGGGCATATTCACGCTTGGTAGGCAGCAGCTTGCTCCCCCCTTCGCGTTCCAGCTGAATCCTGAGCATAATAATTACATCGGCGTCTTTGATCGCGGCATTAATATCGGTATACACCTCCGCGCCGAGCTTATCCAAGCCTGGTGGCAACATGGTGGCAGGTCCCGCCAGTCGCACCGTGGCTCCCATAGTCCGGAGTGCATACAGGTCTGAACGCGCGACCCGGCTACGGGCGATATCGCCGATGATCGCAACGGTCAATCCTTCCAGCGTCCCCTTATGTTCTTTAATGGTCATAAGATCAAGCATGGCCTGGCTCGGGTGCTCGTGCGCGCCATCGCCCGCATTGATAACCGCGCAACGACTTAAGCGCTTTGCGAGGTAGTCCGGTGCGCCCGATGCAGGGTGGCGCATCACGATGATATCGGCGTCCATCGCTTCGATGTTTTTGGCTGTATCTTCAAGGGTTTCCCCCTTGGTGACTGATGAAGAAGCGGAAGTTATGTTGATGGTGTCAGCAGACATCCTCTTGCCAGCCAACTCGAATGAGGTTCGGGTTCTGGTACTGTTTTCGTAAAAAAGATTGATGATGCTCTTACCCCGCAACGTGGGCACTTTTTTAATGTCGCGCTGATTGATCTCCTTGAAACTCTGCGCTGTCGTGAGAATGAGGTCGATGTCTTCACGTGACAATACCTTGGTGCTAATAAAATGTTTGTGTGCAAATGCCATAGGTGTTTTCTCCATGCTCAGGTGTAATGCACCTTTTCAAGGTTTCAGCAGTCTTACCTCATGGGCCTGTCCGCTTGAGTCAAACTCAACCTCTATCTGTTCTTCACTGGCGGTGGGGACATTGCGTCCAACGTAGTCAGCCCGAATGGGCAGCTCTCGATGTCCCCGGTCTATCAGAACCGCGAGCTGTATGCTGGCCGGACGGCCTATATCCATAATGGCGTCCATGGCGGCACGAATGGTTCTACCTGTTTGCAGCACCTCATCTACCAGAATCACGTTGCGCTTGCCGAGCTTAAAGGGGATTTCAGTCTTACCCACGGGGCGCAGTTCACGGGAGCTGCCAACATCATCGCGATACATGGTGACATCGACAATTCCCAGCGGGACTTCAATTCCTTCAATTTCTACAATGCGGTGCTGAATCATGCGTGCAAGGTGATCTCCGCCGGTGCGGATTCCAATCAGCACCATATTTTCACAACCTTTGTTTTTTTCCAGCAACTGATGACTGATACGAGTGACCGCACGGCGAATCGACTCGTTATCCAGGAGTATGGTGCAGAGTCCGGGCATAGAACCTCCTATAATGTCTTCCACGATTTAACTACAACGGATACATCTGCACCCTGCATGTAGATAAATGCAGAAAATGCAAAAAACAGGTACAAAAAAACCCGGCCAGCACTACGCAGGTCAGGCAGGTTTTATTTATATTTTCAGGAACTGAATAATAGGCGAAAATATCTTGCAGAGGCAAGAATACTGCTGACATGAACTTGATGAATGGTTCGGGCATTTTAACCCCTTGCAGACCTCTCTGGATCAGCTTAAAAGGATATGTGTTGACTCTATTGCTATTATTTCTAGGGCTGTACCCTCGCAAAGCTCTACTCTATGCGAAGCATAATAAATGCCGACAAACTACCGCGCGCAATCACGCGCGTCAAGAAATAAGTGCCCATGTTCAGTAATGTTATTTGCGCTTGATATCGCTGAGGGGTTTCATTCTGGGGATACCAGTACTTTTTCAAGGGCGGCGCGGAAATCTTCCGGCAGGCGGCAAGGTTTTTTGCGTGCGTAGCTGTAAGCCAGCAACGGGGTGGTCCCTTCGGCGGTAATCGCGGTGTCACGCTCGATACAATACTTGAGTTCAAAAGAAGAGCGCCTTATTTCGGTGACGGCAACCCAGATCTTCAAGATATCATTATGGAACATTTCTGCCTTATATTTGACATGCGCTTCGGGTTGTATCAGACCACAATCGCCGATATCCATTTCACTAAAAGGGCCCAGATACGCCAGAAAAGCGATGCGTGCATCCTGGAAAAAATTCAACACAACTGAATTTGCCACATGGCCACCGTAGTTGATGTCGCTTATACGCACCCTATAATCAATAT
>JAQUDG010000116.1 GCA_028685815.1 Desulfuromonas sp. | reverse complement strand
TGGTCAGTCCTTCTTGGATGTTCTCTTCTGCCCATGCCGTCAGGCGAGGAGCTGCTTTTTCATAACGTTCTACAAGCAGGTTTAATTGCCTTTTGGCTTCGGCTTCATCAGGCGCATTAAAGATACCCCGGATTGCAGCAGCAACCTCTTTCTTCATCTCCTTTTTCGGCACATACGCTTGAGCATTCTGCTGAAGATGAAACTGACATCGTTGCCACGGGACACTAGGAAAAACGGCCTTGCGTGCGGCCTTAAGTCCTTCATGGGCATCGCTGATGAATAGCTGTATCCCGTGTAATTGACGTTCTTGCAGGCTCCGAAGGAAATCACGCCAGTGAGCTTCTTGCTCCGACAGGGCAACGGAAGTCCCCAGTATTTGGCGTTTACCGGTTTCAGCTACGCCAATTGCAACCAGAACGGGGTAGTGCATCATTGTTTCTGTAAATTACAAAAGGCCTGACAAAAAGACGGGCCACGGTTATTCTCTTTGGTTGAATCGCCAAACCCACCCAGAGAGGAAAGAAACCATGACCCGTCTAGAAGATTATAACGCGATTAACGATGTTGTGAAACTATTAGCTGAAGATGGCTTTGATTCGCTTGGCGAGGCCATCCGTAGAATTATTAATGAGGCCATGCGTCTTGAGCGACAGAATCATCTTGGTGTTGGCCACTATGAACGCAGTGAGGCTAGGTGCGGCTATGCCAATGGGTACAAATTAAAGACCGTTCAGACCCGCGTCGGAGCGCTGTAAGCGTCAACCCAGCCCATCTTGCTGAGCGAGTTCCAGTCGGCTAATCTGCCCTCCAAGCATATTTTCAAGAGGAGGCTTGTAGATGACGGATCAACAACAGTATTGGACTGATAGAATTGCCCTCTGGCACAACAGCGGGCAGAGCATCGCTGCTTGGTGCCGTGAACATGATGAAAGCTATTGCTGCTTTTTATATTGGCGCAAGCGCTTGGAACCACAACCTGAAGGTCGTTTTGTTGAACTGACAGTGCATTCTGCGGGGTTACGCCTTTCTTGCAATGGCACGAGCCTAGAGCTTGACCGTGGTTTTGATCGTGATCTGTTGCGCGAAGTTCTTGCTGTCGTCAAAACGATTTAGCTTATGTATCCGACCGGTTGTCGATCCATTATGCTCTACGCTGAAGCGGTGGATATGCGTAAAAGCTTTGAGGGGTTAAGCGCCCTAGTAGAAGCTGCCTTTCTCGGCACCTTGTTGACCGGATCACTGTTTCTGTTTTTGAATCGGCGCCGCAATCTGATCAAGATTTTATTCTGGGACGGTGATGGCTTTGTTATCTGGTACAAGCGTCTGGAGCAGGGCACTTTTCCTGATTGCTTTTGCGGCAACGGGAGTTAACCAAGCAGCAGTATGTTTTACTCCTCGAAGGAATTGTTCCTAAACGCTTAGGCCGGCGTTTTTCCTTATAAAACTTGGGTTTTTATGTTTTGGCAGAATCCATGTCCATGTAGAACAGGCCCTGAAGGACTATCATTGGGTCTTGCACTCGGATAAGTATGCTGCCTACGAGAAACTGGCAAAGCAGGAGAACATCCAGTGGTGCCCCTGTATGGCGCGCGTCCGACGTAAATTCGTCGAAGCCGAAGGATCAGAACCTGATCTGCGCCGCCGGATTTTACAAAAGATCCGCTACATATTCCTAATAGAACGAGTCGCCTGGGTGCGCGGCCCCGAAGAATGACTGCTAATTCGGCAAGAAAAGGAAAAACCGCTCTAGAGAGCCTGACAGCGTTGGTCAAAGAACGCCTTAACCAGGGCGGACTGTTACCCAAAGCTAAGTTCACCCAGGCTCTTCATTATTACTTGGGGTTGGCACCGTACTTTGAGAACTATCTGGAAAACCCCGATGCCAGAATCGATAATAACGTGGCCGAGCGGGCTATTCGTCCACTGACCATCGGACGCAAGAACTGGATGTTTGTTGGCAGTGAGAACGGCGGTAAAGCCGCCGCAACAATAATGTCGTTGATTCAGACCTGCCGGCACCTAGATATCAATCCTCAAGAGTATCTGGAGGATGTCCTGCGGCGCATCATGAGTCACCCAGCCAAGCGGATCGAAGAGTTGTTACCAGATCGGTGACTGGCTGATCGTCAACAGCATGCAGAATAATGATCAGCTAAGCAAGATGGGCTGGGTTGACGCTTACACTGATATTGCTTTTGACATTTTTGAAATGGCTATTACAATGGTCTTTAGGCGGCATTATGGGTATTTAAATAGTCATTTTGGGTTTTAATATGACAAAGCAAAGAATCTATTCTAAATACGCTAAGGAAGCAGCATTTTTGCTCGGTCAGCAAATTAAGCTTGGTCGCAAGAAGCGCAAATGGTCTGAAGCAAATCTTGCGGAACGCGCAGGCATTTCAAGGAGAACACTCCAAAAAATAGAAGCTGGTGAGATGACACCGGCTATTGGTCTTGCGTTTGAAGTTGCCTCCTTGGTGGGTGTCCCTTTGTTTGAGCAGGACAGTCAAAGGCTTTCAGCTAGCATCGATTTAATTCAGAGCAAAATTGCTCTTCTCCCAAAGCGGATAAGGGAGCAAAAGAAGGTGGCCGATGATGACTTCTAAGCAAAACAGCAAAGAAGCCTATGTATGGATTTGGCTGCCGGGAGAGACCGAGTCTGTGTTTGCCGGAAAGCTTGAGGTAGATAACGGTATCATCCAATTTAATTATGGTAAGAGTTATTTGCAACGACCAAATTCTATTCCGATATATGAGCCTGAGCTTCCTTTGCAGCCCGGTGTTTTGCCCCTCCCCGGTGATTTGGAAATTCCAAACTGTATCCGAGATGCAGCGCCTGATGCATGGGGACGGCGCGTTATTATCAATAGGCAGTTAGGAAAAAAGGAACGTGATACGGATACCGCCGAACTGGATGAACTGATCTATCTTCTTGAGTCCGGGTCTGATCGTATCGGAGCGCTTGATTTTCAGCGTTCATCAAGTGGGTACGTCCCAAGATCATGCAACAATGCCAGTTTGGAAGAATTGCTGGAATCTGCAGATCGGGTGGAAAAAGGCGTGCTTTTAACTCCTGAGCTTGATCAGGCATTATACCATGGCAGCTCCATTGGAGGGGCGCGCCCCAAGGATGTGTTGCTGATCCGGCGCTTTGACCGCATCCACGTTGTTTCAGGATGGCAACGAAAAAGCATGGTTTCCGCTTTGACTCTGTTTGGGTTGAGCGATATGACTGCGCGTTATGCCAGTTATGAAGAGCTGGCGCAGATTATTCGCGCGCGCTTTACCAAGCCTAAACAGACTCTGCATGAGCTATATGGCCGTTTGGTGTTTAATGTCTTGTGCGGGAATACGGACGACCACGCCCGGAACCATGCCGCATTTTGGGATGGAAGTGAACTGACATTGACTCCAGCCTATGATATCTGTCCACAAAACCGCGCAGGTAATTAAGCTACGCAAGCCATGTTGGTTGTCGGTGATAATCGTTTCAGCCAGCTCAAGACTTGCCTTGAAGCTGCACCTCACTTCCTTCTTTCTGAAAATGAGGCAGTTGATATTTTTGATAGAACGGAAACGGTCATTCGTGAAAATTGGGATGTAGTGTGCGAAGAAGCGGAGCTAAGCACAGTTGATAAGGCTTTGATGTGGAAACGTCAATTTCTCAACCCGTTTTCCACTGAGCGGTAATTGTCCACTACGCTCATCACGTGGCTAGAATCGCGCGCATCGTAACTCCGGGCTGCCCTCATCACATTACCCAGCGAGGCAACCGTCGCCAGGAGACATTTTACTGCGATGATGATTACCTTGCGAATATCGAACTCATGTTTGAATGGCTTGTTTTGCCTCAGCCAGAAATGGAGAACTGGCCCTGTTGAGTTAGCGAGTTTAAAGCCCCCCTTGGATGTTGGTACCAGATGGAGTGCGGGAAAATCGCACGCTCGGTTTGGTGAGGTAGGGCTGGTTTATCCTG
Source organism: Desulfuromonas sp. (assembly GCA_028685815.1). GTDB lineage: Bacteria > Desulfobacterota > Desulfuromonadia > Desulfuromonadales > Desulfuromonadaceae > JAIVHC01. Next base: position 4,148 of record JAQUDG010000116.1, on the reverse strand, counting down.
GATTATTTGCATATTCCGGAGCAAATCGGCCACCGATTCCGCTGCAAACTGGGCCACTTTTTGTATCCGAACGAAATCTGTGAACCACGTTGAGTGGAATATGCATTATTTAAGTGAGGCACTATAAGGAAGCAATGAACTTACATCAAAGCCTTGGTCTTTTCGTTAACAATAAGTGTAACACAACATCGAGCCAGCCACTTCGGCCAGAATTAGACTAGTGAGATGTTATTTAATTATGCTTTGTCTCGGATACTTTGCACATGAACATAGTCAGACAGGTACTTAACGGCGCTAAAATCGAGGAGCATTTGGAAGCCATAGCCAAATTGCGTATCGATATATTTAGTGAATACCCTTATTTGTACAAAGGTGATGCTTCTTACGAAAAAAAATATGTACAAACTTACGCAGAATCAAAGCAATCCGTAGTTATCGTCGCCTTGGCCGGTTCAGCGCTGGCCGGAGCCATGACCGGCATTCCCTTGCTGGGTGAGATGGATGAATTAAAGACCCCTTTTGTATCGGGGCAATTTCCACTAGAAAGTATTTACTATGTGGGAGAACTGCTCTTTTATCCAGCCTACAGAGACAAAGGGATTGGGTCTGTTATGCTGAAGCAGCTGGAGGATTATGTACGGAAGATCGGAGGTTTTCGGTATCTCACCTGTGCCACGGTTATTCGGTCGGATAACCACCCCATGCGACCAGAAAATTTTAAGCCTATTGACCGCTTCTTGAACCATGTCAATTTTGCTAAGCTTGAAGGGGTAACTGCATCCCTAGCTTGGCCGGGATTGGATGGAAAAACGCGCCACCACGACTTGCGGTTTTGGATGAAGTCTCTGGACTAAAATGTAAAAGCAGTAGGATGCAGAAACCGGCATGCGACACGATCATCATCACACCATAGACAACTACAATCGAGCGTTTGCAGTTGGCATCGCGCTCAACATTGTCTTCGTAATTATTGAAGCGATATATGGTGGGCTGGCCGGGTCGATGGCGTTACTCGCCGATGCTGGGCACAACCTCAGTGATGTATTCAGCTTGGTTCTGGCCTGGGGTGCCACGGTGCTCGCCGCTAAAGCTAAAACGCTGACACGTACCTACGGATTGCGTAAGGCTACGGTAATGGCCTCTTTACTCAGTGCCGTGCTGCTTCTGGTTGCCTTGAGTGGGATTGCCTGGGAGGCGTTCAAGCGTTTTTCTCAGCCTGAACCTGTGGCGGAGGTTACGGTTATTGTGGTTGCCGCAATAGGCGTGGTGATTAATACCGCGACAGCGTTGCTGTTCGTCAAAGGGCAACACGATCTGAATATTAAAGGTGCGTATTTGCATATGGCTGCAGATGCAGCGGTTTCCTTGGGGGTTGTAATTGGCGGAGTTCTCATTTTATACACGGGCTGGCTGTGGATTGACCCACTGCTAAGTATCGTTATAGTGGTGGTAGTGTTTGTCGGCACCTGGTCTTTATTGCGAGATTCTTTGAATTACGCCATGGATGCGGTGCCTCCAAATATCGATGTTGCAGCGGTCCATGCTTATCTTTTGCAGCATAAAAGGGTGGAACGGGTACACGATCTGCATGTGTGGCCGCTGAGCACCACTCAAGTTGCTCTGACTGTTCATCTAGTTGTAAGTGATCAAAACATCGACAATAGCTTTTTGTGCGATTTGCAGAGAGATTTGCACCATGACTTTGGTATCGAACACTCCACCATTCAGCTAGAAAATATGGACGGGGAGAATTTCTGTATGTTGGATGGGAAATCCTGCTGCTGAAAAAACAGCTCACTGTGGTGAACCAGCAAGGGGGTAATAGATTGAATAATGATCTGAATGTAGGAACCTTGGCACCTGATTTCAACGTGACCGATGTCAATGGGAATAAGCTAGCGTTAGGAGCTCTGCGGGAGAATGGGCCCGTACTATTAGTGCTCAATCGTGGTTTCAAGTGACCGTTTTGCCGCCGGCACATGGCGCAGTTGCGCCGTCATGCACAGGAGTTTTCCGCGTTGAAGGTTCGGGTTGTTATTGTAGGCCCTGAAAAAACAGCGGCGTTCGCGGCATACTGGAACAAGGCCGGGTTGGATGATGTAGCCCTGAACTTCGTCGGTATCCCCGATCCAGAGCATCAGATCCTGAATTTGTATGCTCAGCCCAACCGTCTATTGCGTTTGGGGCGGATGCCGATGCAGGTATTGATCGACCAGACTGGAGTACTGCGCTGGAAACACATTGGTAGTTCAATGGCGGATATCCCTGCGCTTGAGATAGTGCTGGGGGAATGCCGCAAGGTAGCATGAAAGGGCACGCCATGCTGTACCTTGTATGTGTTATCTGCAAGCCTAATGCGTCATTCCCGCGTAGGCGGGAATCTAGAAGATTTAAGGGCACTGGATCCTCGCCTGCGCGAGGATTACGGTAAATACGCGCGGATTGCGGCAACCAGCCCGCAACCGTAAGGGCGATTCGTGAATCGCCCTGGTTGTGTGTGGAGGATGTGCGAACATGGGCGATTCGTGAATCGCCCCTACTAGCGCCCGACGAACTACAGAACACCAAGCCAAAATTCTCTCAATCCCGCAGCGAAACAAACCAGCAACCGAGGGTAGAAAAAAAGCGGCACCCGTCGAAACAGGTGCCGCTTTAGTATTGTCCGTGCCTTAAATCAGGGTTACGCCAGTCTTATGCGTTGGCGAAACGACCTTGACTACGGGCAGGGCGCTGTTTGCTCTGGAACGAGTTACGCCCATTTGCATTACGCCCATTGTTGTTATTTCGACTGGGTTGTGAGCCTGCGGGTTTGACCCTTTCGGTATCGCCCCCTCTACTCTCATAACCTTTGACATGTTCTCTGGTTATTTTTTTCTGCAGCAGTCTTTCAATAGCCTGTAGCTGCCTGATCTCATCACCTGCTACCAGTGAAATAGCCTGGCCTGTATGTCCAGCGCGTCCGGTGCGTCCGATCCGGTGCACGTAGTCTTCTGGAATATTGGGCAAATCGTAATTCACTACATAGGGCAGTTGCTCAATGTCAAGTCCACGTGCAGCGATGTCGGTTGCTACCAGCACCCGGGCTCTGCCTGCTTTGAAATCGGCCAGAGCTTTGGTGCGTGCGCCCTGACTTTTGTTTCCGTGGATAGCGGTGGAGCGGATTCCATCTTTTTCCAGCTGTTCCGCCAAGCGGTTAGAGCCGTGCTTGGTGCGCGCAAATACCAGAACCTGTTGCCAGTTTTGTGACCCGATCAGATGAGAGAGCAACGCGCGCTTTCTGCCTTGGTCGATGGGGTAGACTGTCTGGCTTACCTGCTCAGCAGCGGTGTTGCGCTGGGCAACTTCGATCATCACAGGTTTATGCAGGAGTTTATCCGCTAGCTTCTGGATTTCATTTGAGAACGTGGCGGAAAACAACAGATTCTGACGTTTTTGTGGCAACATTGCCAGAATTTTACGGATATCGTGGATGAAACCCATATCCAACATCCGGTCTGCTTCGTCCAGTATTAGAACTTCAACCTGCGAAAGATCCAGGTTTTTCTGGCGTACATGGTCGAGCAGGCGTCCTGGTGTAGCTACTACAATATCGACGCCCTTGCGCAGCGCGTTGATCTGAGGACGAATGTTGACCCCACCGAAGATAATGGTGGAACTCAGTGGTACGTAGCGCCCGTAATTGGTAACACTTTCACCAACTTGAGCCGCAAGCTCGCGCGTCGGGGTTAGAATAAGTCCGCGTACTGCGGGTTTTCCTGCTGGTTTTGTGTCGGTGAGCAGGCGCTGCAGCAGGGGCAGGGTGAACCCAGCTGTTTTACCGGTTCCGGTCTGGGCTGCGGCGAGGATGTCTCCACCGTCGAGCACTGCGGGGATAGCTTTAAGTTGAATAGGGGTGGGTTTGCTGTAGCCCATTTCGGCAACAGCACGCAGAAGTTCGGCCTTGAGACCGAGGGTGTTAAACGACATGTAACTTATTACTCCAGATTGGATTCCGCCCATCCGGCGCTTATAGCACCGCAACGGTCTGTCAGGTTGGGAATCCCATAGATTGGTGTCAGGGGGGATATCTTGAGGAAATCTACCAAAAACACATAAGGTGCCGACCGATGGGCACCAAGGAATTTTGAACAATAGCATCGCTATATAGC